>NZ_BAZI01000146.1 GCF_001310775.1 Stenotrophomonas pictorum JCM 9942 | reverse complement strand
CTGCTCGCCGGCATAGCCGGCAATCACCACCTCGCGGCGGCCGTCAGCGCAATCCCCCAGGCCGACAAACTTCGCCGGGCGGTAGCGGGTCAGCTGCTTCAGCGCGCCCAGCCCGGCTTCCAGGGCATCACCGAAATCGCGGGCCACCACCACCTGGCCGAACGCCTCGCGGCCGTAGTCCTGGGCACGCATCACCACCCGGCCGAAATCACCGGCACGGCTGACATGGATGCGACGGATCGGCCCGCCCGGATTGACCAGCCGCTGCATCACCCCCAGCCCGGTCAGCGCGTTGACCGTGGCCGCGGCAAAGCTGAGGTTGCGCTGGTCAAACACCGCCGGCAGCGCGCCGGCGGGCGTGGCCTCGACCAGGCCCACATCCAGCCCCAGCCGGTCCAGTGCGATGGCCAGACTGGCACCGACCAGTCCGCCACCGACGATCACTACGTCATGGTTATTGCTCATGGCGCAATGATAAAGCGTTCGCTCCGGCGGTTCGCCGCGCCGATGCGGCGCCGCAACCGCAGCTTCCCGCCACAGCGGCTAGAATGGCCGTCTGATTAACGGAACCCGATCATCGACATGACCGCCAACGTCCAACGCGCCCTCATCCTGTCACTGCTCGTGCTGCTGATGGCCGGCACCCGCATCAACCATTTCGCACCGGTCCCGGATGCCTCGTGGGCGGTGTTCTTCATCGGCGGCTTCTACCTGCGCAGCTGGACCCGCCGGGCGTTCCCGGCGCTGATGGCGCTGGCCGTGGCCGTGGACTGGGCGGTGATTTCCAGCCAGGGCATGAGCTTCTGGCAGCACTACTGTGTCTCGGCCGCGTACTGGATGCTGATTCCGGCCTATTTCGCGATGTGGGCCGGCGGCATGCTGCTGCGCCGCGGCTACGCGGGTACCAGCTGGAAGTCGCTGGGCCTGCTGGCCGGCACCCTGATCGGCTCGGTGGCGCTGTGCCACCTGATCGCGCAGGGCAGCTTCTACTGGATCAGCGCCGCGGTCAGTGAACCGACCTTCGCCGGCTGGGCCAAGAACTACACCGACTGGCTGCTGCCGTACCTGCGCACCGCCGCCCTGTACACCACCGGCGCTGCCGTGGTGCAGGCACTGGTGGAGGTGGCCGGCAGGCAGCCGGCCGCCAACCGCGCCGCGCACTGAGGGCGCCGGACAATGGGCAACCGTCTTTCCAAGATCTACACCCGCACCGGCGACGATGGCAGCACCGGTCTGGGCGATGGCAGCCGCACCGGCAAGGATTCGCTGCGGGTCAACGCCTACGGCACCGTCGACGAGGCCAACTCGGCCATCGGCGTGCTGCTGGCCGTGCAGATTCCGGACGATATCCGGTCACTGCTGACCACCGTGCAGCACCAGCTGTTCGATCTGGGCGGCGAGCTGTGCATTCCCGGCCATGCTGCCATCCATGCCGCCGACATCGACGCCCTGGAACAGCACCTGGACCGCTACAACGACGACCTGCCGGCGCTGAAGGATTTCATCCTGCCGGCGGGCGGCGAAGGCGCGGCACGCTGCCATCTGGCCCGCACCATCGTCCGTCGCGCCGAGCGCGAGACCGTCGCCCTGGCCCGGGTGGAGGAGGTGCGCGGTGAAGCCGTGCGCTATCTCAACCGCCTGTCGGACCTGCTGTTCGTGCTGTCCCGTGTCCTGGCCCGTGCCGACGGCCATGGCGAAGTGCTGTGGAACCACGAGCGCCGTCGCGGCTGATTCCCGGCCCGCCCTTCTGACGCCGCGCATTGCGCGGCGTCGACCGTTACAGTGCGGACATGCTGGTATTCACCCACCCCGCCTGCCTTGAACACAACCCCGGTATCGACCACCCCGAGTCGCCGGAGCGCCTGCGCGCGGTGATCTCCGCCTTGCAGGACGCATTCCCGCATCAGCTGCAATGGCGCGAGGCGCCGGCCGCCAAACTGGGCGAGCTGTCCGCCGTGCACAGCCGCGAGCTGATCGACAACATCCTGCAGGTGCAGACCGCGCCACTGCGACGCATCGACCTGGACACCTTCGCCTCTTCCGGCTCGGCCGCGCGGCCGTCCATGCCGCCGGTGCCGGGGTGGCCGCGGTCGATGCGGTGATGCTGGAGCGCGACCACAACCGCGCCTTCTGCGCGGTGCGCCCGCCCGGGCACCACGCCACCGCCGATACCGCGATGGGCTTCTGTCTGTTCAACAATGTGGCCGTCGCCGCCGCCTATGCCCGCGACAAATACGGCCTGGAACGCATCGCCATCGTCGATTTCGACGTCCATCACGGCAATGGCACCCAGGACATCTTCGAAGCCGATCCGAAGGTGGCCTACTACAGCACCCACCAGTCCGGGCTGTTTCCCTATTCGGGCAACATGCGCGAACGCGGAGTCGGCAACATCTGCAACATCCTGCTGCCGCCGGGCAGTGACAGCTTCCGCTTCCGCAACACCTGGGCCGACGACATGCTGCCGCAGATAGACGCCTTCCGCCCGCAGCTGCTGCTCATCTCGGCCGGCTTCGACGCGCACCGGGGTGACCCGCAGGCCGACCTGATGGTCGAGACCGAGGATTTCGCCTGGCTGACCACCGAGCTGGTCGCCATCGCCAACCGCCATGGCGGCCGCCGGGTGGTGTCGATGCTGGAGGGCGGCTACGACCTGCACGCCCTGGGCGAATGCAGCGTGGCCCATGTCGGGGCCCTGCTGGCCCCCTAGCCCACGCATGAACCCTGCCCGGCTCTGCGCGACACTCTTCATTGCCCCCATGCAGGTGATGCGGCAAGCTAGCGGCCGTTTTCTTTGAAATCGAACCGCGTGCGCCGAGCCCTCCGTCTGCTGCCCCTGCCCCTGAGCATCGCCATCTGTCTGCCTGCCATGGCCGATGACAAGCCGGTGAACTGGGGCCTGTGCCCAGCCACCGAGGTGTTGCCCGCCTTCAACGAAGCCCCGCAGGCCGACAAGGCCGCCGCCGCGGCCCGCGAGCAGCTGCCCACCGACATCGAGGGCAACGAGCTCACCGGCACCAGCACGGTCCCCCAGTACCAGGGCAACGTGATCCTCAAGCGCGGCGACCAGTTCATGGGCACCGACAACCTGCGTCTGGATACGGAGACCGGCAATTACATCGCCGAGGGCAATGTGCGTTATTCGGATTCGTCGATCCGGATGGTGGCCGAGCGCGCCGAGGGCAACCAGGAAAGCGACACCCACAAGATCAGCAACATCCAGTACCAGCTGGTGTCGCGCCGGGGCAATGGCGGTGCCGAATCGATCGACCTGCAGGGCGCGATCGGGCAGATGCACCATTCCACCTACACCACCTGCGATCCCTCGCAGCCGATCTGGAAACTCGTCGCGCCACAGATCGAAGTGGACAACGACGAGGGCTTCGGCACCGCGCGCAACGCGGTACTGAGGATCGGCAAGGTGCCGGTGCTGTATGCGCCCTACTTCAAGTTTCCCATCGATGACCGCCGCCAGACCGGCCTGCTCTATCCCAAGCTGAGCCTGTCCGGCCGCAACGGCTTCGATTACGCCCAGCCGATCTACTTCAACCTGGCGCCGAACTACGACGACACCCTGACACCGCGCTACATGAGCAAGCGCGGGCTGATGCTGGACAACGAGTTCCGCTATCTGTACTCCGGCGGCCGGGGGCAGCTCGATACCGCCTACATGCCCAATGACTCGCTGCGCGACCGTGATCGCGGCAAAGTGGAGTTCAGCGGCTACCACAACATCGATACGCATTGGCAGGCGCGCTCCAGCCTGGCCTGGGTCAGCGACGAGCGTTACCTGGAAGACTTCGCCAACCGCCTGCTGGGTGTCACCGCCTCCAACCTGCAGAGCACCGCCGGCATCTACGGTACCGGCCGCACCTGGACGGCCGGCCTGATGGCCGACCACTGGCAGCTGACCGACTACACCCTGACCGAGGCCTCGCTCCCCTACAGCCGCCAGCCGCGCCTGTACGCGACTTGGGACGACAGCTTCGGCCGCTGGTTCGAAGCCGGGATCTATGCCGAAGCGGTGCGCTTCACCCATGACGACATCCATGGCAAGTTCGGCGCGGACCGCGAATACGAGCGCGATGGCAGTGTGTCTGAAAGGCCCGGCGGTTCACGCCTGGACATCAAGCCCTACGTCTCGATGCCGCTGGCCGGCGCGTCCTGGTACATCACCCCGACCCTGGCCTGGCGCTATACCGCCTACCAGCTGGACAGGAAGCTGGCCGACGGCCTCAGCGGCGAGCGCAACCCGACCCGCAGCCTGCCGATCACCACCATCGATGCCGGGCTGTTCTTCGACCGCGAGACCACCCTCGGCGGCAAGTCCTATCTGCATACGCTGGAACCGCGGGTGTTCTACCTGAACACGCCTTACCGTGACCAGAGCGACATACCGCTGTTCGACACGCGCGCCTTCACGTTCAGCTGGGGCCAGCTGTTCCGCGACTCCCGCTATACCGGCGCCGATCGCCAGAACGATGCCAACCAGCTGACCACGGCGCTGACCACGCGCCTGATCCGCCAGGCCGATGGTCGCGAGAAGCTCTCGGCCAGCATCGGCCAGATCAGCTATTTCGACGATTCACGGGTCACGCTCAATCCCAATGACCCGGTGCTGGACCAGGGTAAGTCGGCGTGGGTGGCGGACATGAATTGGGCAGTGACCGACCGCTGGACAGTCGGCACCAGCTACCAGTGGAACCCCAAGTTCCGCAAGGAGGACCTGGCCAGCCTGCGCGCGCGCTACCTGCTTCCGGACGACGGCGTGGTCAACGTGAACTACCGTTACCGGCGCAATCCCGGTAATGGCTCGGACCAGCTCAAACAGGTGGACTTCTCCTTCCTGTACCCGATCAATCCGCGCTGGAGCGTGGTCGGCCGCTACTACTATTCGCTGCTGGATACCGATCGCAAGCCGCTGGAAATCATCGGTGGCGTGCAGTGGGACAGCTGCTGTCTGGCGGTGCGTGCACTGGCCCGTCGCTACGTGAAGAACCGCGAGGGCGATCTCAACAACTCCTTCCAGATCGAGTTTGTGCTCAAGGGGTTGAGCTCGGTCGGGCAGGACACGGACCGCACCTTGCGCCGTGCTATTCTCGGCTACAACCGAGACGACCTGTACCTCGTTCCGCCCAGCAACATCGAAGCGAACGACGACGACTACGATCCGAATCTGATTCCATGACCAAAACCCTACCTGCAATCCTCGCCACACTGCTGGCGTTTTCCGGCGTGTCCGCCCCCGTGGTTGCCCAGCAGTTGCAGCCACTGGACCGTATCGCCGCCATCGTCGACGAGGATGTGGTGCTGCAGAGTGAATTGCAGCGCGCGGTCAACAACATCAAGAGCCAGTACGCCGGCCGTGAAGTCCAGTTGCCGCCCGATGCGGTGCTGGAGCGCCAGGTGCTGGAGCGTCTGGTGCTGGTCAAGCTGCAGGCCGCCCGCGCCGAGGGCAGTGGCATCCGGGTCAGCGACCAGGAACTGAACCAGGCCATCGGCAGCATCGCCCAGCAGAACGGCACCTCGCTTGAGGGCCTGCGCCAGCGCTTGGCCCAGGACGGCATTTCCTTCGAGGACTTCCGCAAGTCCGTGCGCGAGGAGATCATCGTGCAGCGCCTGCGCCAGAGTTTCGCGCAGAGCCGCATCAGCGTCAGCGAAGGGGAAGTGGACGCCGCCTTGGCCCAGCAGAACGCCGGCGGCACCCAGTACCATCTGGCCCACATTCTGGTGGCCTTGCCCGAAGGCGCCACCGCCGAGCAGATCAGCACCGGCCAGAGCAAGGTCGACGGCATCAAGAACCTGCTGGACAAGGGCGAGCTGGATTTCTCCGCCGCGGCCGTGCGCTATTCCGACAGCCCCAATGCGCTGGAAGGCGGCGATCTGGGCTGGCGCAGCGCTGACGAGATTCCCAACGCGTTCGCCAACCAGATCAAGACGCTGAAGCCCGGCGATGTGCTCGGCCCGATCCGCGGCCCCAGCGGCTTCCAGCTGCTGAAACTGGTGGAAGTGCGTGACAGCAACGCCGGCGACACCCGTACCGTGACCGAGTTCCACGCCCGCCACATCCTCGCGCGGGTGACCGAGCAGCAGGACGAGGCCGCCGCCAAGGCCAAGATCGAAACCCTGCGCGCGCGCATCGTCGGCGGTGCCGATTTCCAGGCCGTGGCCAAGGAATCCTCCGATGACGCCAACAGCCGGGGTCAAGGTGGCGATCTGGGCTGGTTCCCGGCCGATGCGTTCGGCCCGGACTTCGGCCAGCAGGTCGAAAGCCTGGCCGACAACGGGGTCAGCCAGCCGTTCCGCACCGATGCCGGCTGGCATATCGTGCAGCGCGTGGCCTCGCGCCAGACCGATGTGACCGATGACAACAAGCGCGCCCAGATCCGCGAAACCATCGGCCGCCGCAAGCTGGAAGACGAGTACAACCGCTTCCTGCAGGAGTTGCGTGGCGAGGCCTATGTCAGCTTCCGCAGCGGTGATCGTGCCGAAAACACGGCCGAAACTCCGCAGCAGCCCTGACCGATGATTCCCCAGCTCGCTCTGGTTCCGGGCGAGCCCTCCGGGATCGGCCCGGAACTTTGCATTCGCCTCGCCCAACAGCCGCGCAGTGATTGCCGGCTGTTGGCGTTTGCGGACCCCGAGACGCTGCGTGCGGCCGCCACCGCGCTCGATCTGCCGCTGCAGCTGCTGCCCGAACAGGCCCAGGCGTCACGGCCCG
>NZ_BAZI01000145.1 GCF_001310775.1 Stenotrophomonas pictorum JCM 9942 | reverse complement strand
CTCAGCAACGGCGGTGGCGTGGGCCGGCTGGCGGTGGACCAGCTGCAGGCGCTGGGCGGATCGCTGGCCGAGCTGTCAGCAGCCACCATCGCGCAGCTGGACAAGGCGCTGCCGCAGGGCTGGTCACGCGACAACCCGGTCGACATCGTGGTCGATGCCGATGGCGGGCGTTATGCCGCGGCGATCGAGGCGCTGCTGTCCGATGAGGCCAATGATGCGGTGCTGGTGATCAACGTCCCCACCGCGTTCACCTCCTCGGCCGATGCCGCGCAGGCGCTGACCAGCACCCTGGGCCTGCGCTCGCGGCAATTGCGCGACAAGCCGGTATTCGCGGTATGGCTGGGCAATGACGACCGCGCCACTGCCACCCTCAACACCGCACGCGTGCCGACCTATCCGACCGAGGCCGAAGCGGTGCGCGGCTTCCAGCATCTGGTGCGTTACCGCGAGGCGCAGGCGGCGTTGATGGAAACCCCGCCCAGCCTGCCGGCCGATTTCGTGGTCGATGTTGCGGCGGCCCGCACGCTGGTGGAGGCGGCCCTGGCCAACGGCCAGCAATGGCTGGATCCGGTGGCCACGCATGCGCTGCTGCAGGCCTATGGCATCCCGTCGCTGGAAGTGATGGTCGCGCGCGATCCGCACGAGGCGATGGAGGTGGCGCAGCCGCTGCTGGAGCAGGGCCAGACCGTGGCGGTGAAGATCCTCTCGCCCGACATCCCGCACAAATCCCAGGTCGACGGGGTGCGCCTGAACCTGGGCACGCTGCAGGCGGTGCAGACGGCGGCGACCTCGATCCTGCAACGCGCGCGTGAACAGCGCCCGCAGGCGCGCATCGAAGGGGTGCTGGTGCAACCCTGCCTGCTGCGGCCCAAGGCACGCGAGCTGATCGCCGGCATCGCCGATGACCCGGTGTTCGGCCCGGTGCTGGTGTTTGGTCGCGGCGGCACCGCGGTGGAAGTGATCGACGACAAGACCCTGGCGCTGCCGCCGCTGGATCTGCGCCTGGCCCACGAAGTGATCGGACGCACCCGGGTATCGCGCATCCTCAAGGCCTATGGCGATGTGCCGGCTGCCGACGAGCGGGCGGTGGCGCTGGTGCTGGTCAAGCTGGCGCAGCTGGCGGCCGACATCCCCGAGATCCGCACGCTGGATCTGAATCCGTTGCTGGCCGATCGCACCGGCGTGATCGCCGTGGATGCACGCATCGCCATCGCCCCGGTCAAACGTCTGCACAAGGGCCGCGGCCATCCACGGTTTGCGATCTTCCCGTATCCCACCGAGTGGGAGCGCAGCATCGAGCTGTCCGATGGCGGCAAGGCGTTCGTGCGGCCGGTGCGCCCGGAAGATGACGCGTTGTTCCGCGCGTTCTTCGCGCGTGTCACCGATGATGATCTGCGGCTGCGCTTTTTCCAGTCGGTCAAACACTTCAGCCATGAATTCATCGCACGCCTCACCCAGCTCGATTACGCACGCTCCATCGCGCTGGTGGCGATCGACCCGAAGAATGGCGAGATGCTCGGCGCGGTGCGCCTGCATGCCGATGCCGATTACAACCGCGGCGAGTACGGCATCCTGATCCGCTCGGACCTGAAGGGCCATGGCATCGGCTGGAAGCTGATGCAGATCATGATCGAGTACGCCCGGTGGCAGGGCCTGAACATCGTCGAAGGCCAGGTGCTGCGCGAGAACACCACCATGCTGGCGATGTGCCAGAGCCTGGGTTTCAAGGTGAAAGCCGATCCCGATGACGCGACCATCATGACTGTCACCTTGCCGGTCCATCCTGCCGGCGCCTAGGCAGGGTCGGGTTCATTGGCGGTGCGTGGCGAGTTTCTTCGACAGCCGCCGCGGTTTTGCGCCTGTGTTCCAGCCAGCAGGATGTCTGCAACCCGGCGCCGGGTCACAATACCCGGATGCAAACTGCTGTCGCGGCGGCCGATACCGCAGGATTCCCCTGTTGCTGCTGCCGGGCCTGTTGAACGACGCCACTCTCTGGCGTGCGCAGCTTGCGGCGTTGGCCGATATCGCCGATTGCCAGGTGGGTGATCTCACCCGGCATGACACTCTGCAGGCCACCACCGAGGCGGTGCTGGCTCACGCGCCGCCGCGGTTCGCCCTGGCCGGATTCTCGCTTGGTGGCTACATCGCCCAGCACATCCTGCGTATCGCGCCGGAGCGCGTGTTGCGGCTGGCACTGCTGGATACTTCCTGCCGACCCGATTCGCCCGAACGCGCCGCGCAACGGCTGGCGCAGCAGCACAGCGCGCGCCTGCCCGGCATATTCCACGGGTTTGGCGACAAGCTCATGCGCAGCTATATCGACGCCTCGCGACTGCAGGATCACGCCCTGGTCGACAGCGTGCGGGCGATGACCACGCGCCTGGGCGCGGAGGTGTTCGTGCGGCAGAGCCGGATCGAACGGGTGGACGGCAGCCAGGTGCTGCGGCAGTGGCGCGGGCCGGCGCTGGTGCTGTGTGGCCAGAACGATGCGATCACACCGCTGCCGGTCAGTCGCCAGATTGCCGCGTTGATGCCGCAGGCCACTCTGGTGGTCATCGCCCACTGTGGCCATCTGGCCCCTCTGGAGAAACCGCAGCAGGTGACGGCAGCGATGCGGGAATGGCTGAGCGCGCCGGGCTGAACCCGGCCGGTCGGGCAGGCATCTGCGTCCGGCCCGCCGGTTGCGCGTTTGCCGCTCTCAGCCGCCGCTGGGGAATTCGGCGCTGGCCGCATCCAGCTGTGTGATCTGCGCTGCGGTCAGTGCCAGCTTCGCGGCGGCCAGCACCTCATGCAGCTGCGCCACGCCGGTGGCACTGACAATCGGTGCGCTGATGCCCGGACGCGCGATCAACCACGCCAGCGCCACCTGCGCCGGGGTCGCCTTGTGGCTCGCGGCCACGTCATCCAGTGCGGCCAAGATGCGCAGGCCACGCGGGTTGAGATAACGCTCCACCACTTTGGCCCCACGCGCGCTGCTCTGGCTCGCGTCGCCGGCGGTGCGGTACTTGCCACTGAGAAAGCCGCTGGCCAGTGCGTAGTAGCTGATCACGCCCAGCCCGTGCTCGCGGACCAGCGGTTCCAGCGCGGTCTCATACCCGCTGCGGTCGTAGAGGTTGTATTCCGGCTGCAGGGTCTCGTAGCGCGGCAGGTGGTAGTCGGCGGAGACCTGCAGGGCCTCGCGCAGGCGCGCGGCGCTGTAGTTGGACGCACCGATCGCGCGTACTTTGCCCTGCTCGATCAGGCGGGCGAACGCCCCGAGGGTTTCCTCCAGCGGCACCGATTCATCATCCTCATGGGCCTGGTACAGGTCGATGGTGTCGATCTGCAGGCGGCGCAAGGAATCCTCGACGGCCTGATTGATGTTGTCCGCCGACAGGCCCGGCCGTTCGGCCCATTTGGCGACCTTGGTGGCGATCAGCACGTTCTGGCGCTTGCCGCTGCGCTTGAGCCAGCGGCCGATGATCGTCTCCGATTCGCCCCCCCGGTTGCCGGGTACCCACGCCGGGTACACATCGGCGGTGTCGACCAGGTTGAAGCCGGCCTCGACAAAGGCATCGAGCAGGGCGAAGGATGTTTTCTCATCGGCACTCCAGCCGAAGACATTGCCGCCGAAGGCGATCGGGGCGACGTGCAGGCCGGAGCGACCAAGTTCGCGTAACTGGGGCATGCGTACCTCCTTGGGTCCAGTGCCGCAGCATAGACGCACGGCGTTCACGTTCCGTTGGAACGCCTTGGAGGGGCCTTCCGGCAGGCACGCGCACACGACGTGCATGCGGGATATCCAACGTCCTCATCACCGCTGTGACGCGTGCTAGGCTCGCGGCCATCCATCCACATGAACAATCGGAGTCCGCGATGAGCAAGTCCGTACCGCTGCTGAGTGCCTGTCTGTTGGGAATGAGTGTGTTGCTCGCGGGCGCACCGGCTGTTGCCACGCAGGCCGCGGCCAGCACTGCCGACCTCCAGGTTGCACCGCAGTTGCAGGCGGCGGTGGCCGGCAGCTGGCGCACCCCGGCCAATGTCGTTCGCGATGCGCATCGCCACCCGGCGCAGACGCTGTCGTTCTTCGGCCTGCAGCCGACACAGACGGTGGTGGAGATCACGCCCGGCGGCGGCTGGTATGCGGAGATCCTGGCGCCCTATCTGCGTGAGAATGGCCAGTACGTGGCGGCGGTGGTGGATCCACAGGCGTTGCCGGCCGGTGGCGGGCGTGACTACCAGCAGCGTTCGCGCGATGGCCTGACGAAGAAGTTCGCCGGGTCGCCGGCGCAGTTCGACCGCGCCGCGGTAATCGCCTTCGATCCGGCCGCGCCGGTGCTGGGCAAGCCCGCGTCGGCCGATGTGGTGTTGACCTTCCGCAACGTCCACAACTGGCGCTCCAACGATCAGCCGATGGCATGTTCCGCGCGTTTTTCCAGGTGCTCAAGCCCGGTGGCACGCTGGGCGTGGTGGAGCACCGCGCCAAGAGCGATGTGCCGGCCGATGACAAATCCGGCTATGTCGGCCAGGCGCAGGTGATCGCGATGGCCGAGGCGGCCGGCTTCAAGCTCGATGGCAGCAGCGAGATCAACACCAATCCGCGTGACACGAAGGATTATCCCAAGGGCGTGTGGACGCTGCCGCCCTCCAACAGCCACGATGCCGCCGATGCGGCCAGGTACAAGGCCATCGGCGAGAGCGACCGGATGACGCTGCGTTTCGTCAAGCCCGCGCACTGATCGCACGTCTGCGTTGCGGGGATGGGAAAATGATCCCTGTCGTTTTCCCGTCCCTGCCACTTCCATGCTGATCGCGTTCAACAAGCCCTTCAATGTCCTGTGCCAGTTCACCGATCGCAGCCAGCCGCCGCGGGCGACGCTGGCCGGTTTCGGCTTGCCGCCGCAGGTGTATGCCGCCGGGCGGCTGGACTACGACAGTGAAGGACTGCTGCTGCTGACCGACAACGGCACGCTCGCGCACCGGCTGACCGACCCGCGCCATAAACAACCCAAGACCTATTGGGTGCAGGTGGAAGGTGTGCCCACCGAAGAGAAACTGCAGGCACTGCGCAGCGGTGTGCAGCTCAACGATGGCCCGACACTGCCGGCGGTGGTTCAGCTTCTGCCAACGCCGCCGGTGCTGTGGCCCCGCGATCCGCCGGTACGTTTCCGCAAGACCGTTCCCGATGCGTGGCTGGCAATCACTCTCCGCGAAGGGCGCAACCGTCAGGTGCGGCGCATGACCGCGGCGGTGAACCTGCCGACACTGCGGCTGGTACGTGCGTCGATGGGGCCGTATGCGCTGGAAGATCTGCAACCGGGCCAGTGGCGCCGGCTGGATTGAGGCCGCGCAACCCGGATGCCGTGAGCGGGTCAGGTGTGCTGCGATTACCGGGGATGTCGCGGATGTGACGGTGCAGAACGGGGGTGGGCCGCTGCGGTTGTGCGGCTACCTCCGGCGCTGCGGGGCAATGCCGGAGGTGCAAGGCCGGTATCAGGCGTCGCTGCCGATATCGCTGGTTTCCTCCACCACGCTGGCCGCATGGCGCCGGCGCTGGGCGATCTCGCGGGACCTGGCATCGATGGCGGCGTTGTCGCGCTTGTTCTTTCGGTACAGCGCGTAGCCGAGCAGGCCCAGTCCCACGGCGGCCACGGCAATGGTGGCGGTCGGGTTGCGCTTTGCGACCTTGGTCACCGCGCGGCCGCCGGTCTTCATCGCACCGATGGCGGCACCGGCCTTGAGCCATTCGGCGGCATTGGAACCGCCGCTCTTGAGGTTGTCGCCGGCATGGCCGACAAGCTCCATGGCGCGCTCCAGGGCCGGTCCGGTGATATCGCTGAACTTGCTCATGTGGGGTGTCCTTTGAGTCACGGGGCAGACGCCGAGTGTCGACGTCCGGGCGTGTAGAGAATGTTAGCCGCAATGAATGCAGCGTGGTTGCAGGTGCGATCCATGCGCCGCACACCCAGGATGGTGTTGCGTGCAGCGGCCGTTTTCAGGCGATCCCCGTACGCGGTGAGGCATCCGCGGAGCGTTGGGTCATGCCGCACCGGGCTCCGGATCGTGAGTTGACCGGTGTCGCGGCCGCGCGCCGCATCACGCATGGTTTGGCACTGCGGCCTTGCCTGACCGCCGCTACCGGACCTGTCACGTCCCGCGGGGCTTTGCGCGATGCGTGGCCGAGGCGGTCCACGGATCATCGGGCCACGGATGCCGTGGATAGCGTCCTTTCATTTCCTTTTTCACTTCGGCATAGGTGTTCTGCCAGAAATTCCTCAGGTCGCCGGTCACCTGCAGCGGCTTGCCCCCGGGCGAGAGCAGGTGCAGCAGCAACGGCACCCGGCCATCGGCGATGCGCGGGGTGTCGGCCAGGCCGAACAGTTCCTGCAGTTTCACCGCCAACACCGGCGGTCGTGGGGTAAGGCCGTCATCGTCCATCGCGTAGTCGATGCGCCGTTCCATGCCCGACGGCACGCTGATCCGCACCGGTGCATACCGGTCCAGCAGTTGCCGTTGCGACCACGGCAGCGGTGACTTCAGCGCTTCGCCCAGTTCTTCCTCGCCCAGCGCGTCGAGCCGGCTCTTGCCGGCGAAGGCCGGTTTGAGCCAGTCATCGAGCGTGGCCAGCAGGGCCGTGTCGGACAGATCGGGCAGCGCCAGCTCGGGCATCCAGTGGCGCAACGCCAGCATGCGCCAGCGCCATTGCCGCAGGCCCTCGGTCCACGGCAGCGCCTCCAGTCCCAGTTCGCGCACCGCATCGGTCAGCGCCTGCGCG
>NZ_BAZI01000144.1 GCF_001310775.1 Stenotrophomonas pictorum JCM 9942 | reverse complement strand
TGGCGCGAACTGCCCGCCCGTCGCAACGAGTTCGATGACGACCAGCGCTGGCCGCTGGATGTGCAGGTCGCCGGCCCGCTGGCGCCGCTGCAGCAGCAACTGGAACGCAACGGCTGGACCCTGCAGCCGCAGGCCGGCTGGCAGCAGGCGCTGCTGATGCTGGACCAGAAGGCCAGCCCGCGCGAGGTGCCGGTGCTGCCGGCAACGCTGGACACCAATGTCGAGGCGCTGCTGATGCTGCGCCCGGGCACGCGGCCGGACGAGATCTACGCGCTGCGGCTGTGGCCGTCCCACGTGCAGCTGCAGCCCGGCAACACGCCGGTGTGGCTGGGCAGCGCACAGACCCTGCGTTTCCAGCGCCACCTGAAACTGTTCGGGATGTGGCGGCCGCTGCGCGGGGTGGACCCGGCGCTGGACGCGCTCAAGCAGTCGCTGGACGGACTGGAAAGCCGGCAGCAGACCCAGGACGACAGCAACCTGCCGTTGCTGATGATCCGCAGCGAACCGGCGCCGTAACGCCCGTCACGGGCAAGCGCTGCGGCGGGTGGAATCCACTGACGCAGGTGGCCATGACCCCGTCACCACCGCTGGCCGTCACGCGTGACGGCGCCGTATCGCCCAGCGCGATCGGAGGGACGGTTGCCCGGCGACGGCCTGGATTGCGGTTACAACGGCTCCTCGATCGGCACGTCGAAGCCCGGTATCCATTCCAGCAGACGGTCCAGGCGCTGGTGCGGATCGTGCTCTTGCAACAGCTGCAGCCGCTGCTGCTCGGCCAGCGGCAACAGTTCGGCCAGCCGCCAGCCGACCCAGGCGGCCTGATCCAGCTGCGCCGGACCGATACCGGTGAACTGCCCGCCGGCCTGTTCAAGGATGTGTTCCAGCAAGGTGCCCAGCAGCCCGTGCTCGGGGCGCAACTCGTCGTCGCTGTCGCGGTCGCACCAGTGGACTTCGGCCACCACCAGGCCGTTGTCGCGCACCCGTGTGCCGGTCGCATGGAAACGACGGCCACCGCGCAGGCGCAACACCAGCACGCCATCGGCACCGACGTCGAAATCCTCGATCTGCGCCTCCACGCCCCATGCCGCGGGCACAGCCGGCGCGCCGACTTCCTTGCCCTGCAGAATCAGACAGATACCGAAGCTGCCGCCGCTGCGGCCGCATTCGCGCACCAGATCCAGATAGCGTGCCTCGAACACGCGCAGGCCCAGCGCGGCGCCGGGCAGCAGCACCGCGTGCAGGGGAAACAGGGGAAGCGTCTGCGGTAACATCATCGATCAGCGGGAAAAGTCGTATGGCCCCGGAATGGTACGCCCTGGCGTGGGCCTGACCATCGTCCGGGCAGCATTCTCAGCCGCCCTGCAGCTTTTTGAGGAAGCGGCGCGGCGCGCCATCAAAGCCGCCATTGGACATGAACACTACATGGTCACCGCCGCGCGCGAGCTCACCCAGACGCTGCAGCAGCGCATCGGTATCGGCCACCGCCTGGGCATCGCCGCGCACGGCCTCGATCACCTTGACCGCGTCCCACGGCAGTTCCGGACGCGCCAGGAACACCACCGCATCGGCGATATCCAATGACGGCGCCAGCGCATCGGAATGCGCACCCAGCCGCATCGAATTGCTGCGCGGCTCCATCGCCACCACGATGCGCGCTTCACCCACCTTGGCCCGCAGGCCTTGCAGCGTGGTGTGGATGGCGGTGGGGTGATGGGCGAAATCGTCGTAGACGGTGATGTCATTGGCGGTGCCGATGACCTCCATCCGCCGCTTGACGCTATGGAAGCGGGCCAGGGCCGGCGCCACGGCCGCCACATCCACGCCCACCGCCTGCGCGGCGGCCAGCGCGGCCAAGCCGTTGAGCACGTTGTGCCGGCCGAGCAACGGCCACTGCACGGTCGCGATCTCGACCCCGCGATGCAGTACTGCGAACGCACTGCCATCGTCGTGGATCAGTCGCGCACTCCATTCCAGCGACGGCGCGAAGCCGAAGCGTTCCACCGGCGTCCAGCATCCCATCGCCAGCACCCGTTCCAGGTGCGCGTCCTCGCCATTGACGATCAGCCGGCCGCGCGCCGGCACCGTGCGCACCAGGTGGTGGAACTGCCGCTCGATCGCTTCCACATCCGGGAAGATGTCGGCGTGGTCGTACTCCAGATTGTTGAGGATCGCCACCAGTGGCCGGTAATGGACGAACTTGCTGCGCTTGTCGAAGAACGCGGTGTCGTACTCATCGGCCTCGACCACGAATTCGCGGCCCTGCCCGATCCGCGCCGAGACACCGAAGTCCTCGGCCACGCCGCCGATCAGGAACCCCGGCTCGCGGCCGGCGGCCTGCAGCAGGTAGGCCAGGATCGTGGTGGTGGTGGTCTTGCCGTGGGTCCCGGCCACGGCCAGGGTGTCGCGCCCGGGCAGCACCTGCTCGGACAGCCACTGCGCGCCGGAGGTGTAGCGCCGGCCGGCGTCCAGCACCGCCTCCACCGCCGGATTGCCGCGCGAGAGCGCGTTGCCGACCACCACCTCATCGCAATCAGCGCTGATATTGCTGGGCAGATAGCCTTGCGACAGCGTGATCCCCAGTGTTTCCAGCTGGGTGGACATCGGCGGATACACCGCCTGGTCGCTGCCTTCGACCTGGTGACCGAGCTCGCGGGCCAAGGCGGCCACACCGCCCATGAAAGTACCGGCAATGCCGAGGATATGGATCTTGCTCATGCCGGCGATTGTCGCCGATGCGTTCACGCCCGGGTACCGCCCTTCCGGAATACCTACCGTATGTAGGGGATTACCTGATACCGCGTTCAGCCAATCGGACCCAGAATGCGCTACGCCAGCCGCAGTATCCCTCAGGTCCTACTCCCCAAGAGGCCATCCCCAGGGAGCTCATGCTGCGGGGCTCTGAGCAAGCCCATCTGCTGGCCTCTACAAATGCAAACGCCCGGATCCAACACTGGATCCGGGCGTTTGCGTCTGGGCGGTCGTGACCGTTGCCCGCCACAGCCGCCAGCGGATCAGCGCTTGATCGCGGCCAGGATGCGGGCCAGCACTTCGTCCAGCGCACCGACGCCATCGACGCGGGCCAGGGTGCCCTTGGCGGCGTAGAAATCGATCACCGGTGCGGTCGAATCGTTGTAGACCTGCAGACGCTGGCGCACCGATTCCGGGTTGTCATCGGCGCGGCCCTGCTCCTGGGCGCGGCCGGCGATGCGCTCGACCAGCAGCTCGGTCGGCACATCCAGCTGCACGATCGCATCCAGCGGCTGGCCCAGCTTGGCCAGCAGTTCGCCCAGCGCGTTGGCCTGGGCCACGTTGCGCGGGTAACCGTCGAGGATGAAACCCTTGGCGGTGTCGGCCTGCGACAGGCGCGATTCGAGCATGCCCAGCAGGATGTCGTCGGACACCAGGTTGCCGGCGTCCATCACCGCCTTGGCCTGCTTGCCCAGTTCGGTGCCGGCGGCCACTTCGGCGCGCAGCAGATCACCGGTGGAGATGTGCGGAACCTGCAGTTGTTCCTTCAGGCTCGTCGCCTGCGTGCCCTTGCCCGAACCGGGCGGTCCCAACAGAACCAATCGCATTCCTGACTCCCATATGTTTGAGGATGATGTCTTTCAGGGACGGACAGCGGCGTTAGACTCAGGGGCCGATTCACGCTGCACCGCAATATGCGCAGCTTACCGCATCCGGCCAATGTCCCGGAATGTCCCCCGCCCGGAGAGTTTTACCCATGTCCCAAGGCACCCTGCTGTACGCCCAGTCCGGTGGCGTGACCGCCGTCATCAACGCGACCGCCTCGGCCGTCATCACTGAAGCAAGGTCTAAGAAAATCAAGGTATTGGCCGCGCGGAACGGCATCCTGGGTGCGCTGCGCGAGGAACTGATCGACACCTCGAAGGAGTCGGCCGCCAGTATTGCCGCGCTCGCCCACACGCCGGGCGGCGCCTTCGGCTCGTGCCGCTACAAGCTCAAATCGCTGGATGCGGACCGGGCCAAATACGAGCGCCTGCTGGAGGTGTTCAAGGCCCATGACGTGCGCTGGTTCCTCTACAACGGCGGCAACGATTCGGCCGACACCGCGCTGAAGGTCTCGCAGCTGGCCAAGGAGTACGGCTACCCGCTGACCTGCGTGGGCGTGCCCAAGACCATCGACAACGACCTGGCGGTGACCGACACCTGCCCCGGCTTCGGCTCGGCCGCCAAGTACACCGCCATCTCGGTGCGTGAGGCCGCGCTGGATGTGGCCGCCATGGCCGAAACCTCCACCCGCGTGTTCATCTACGAGGCGATGGGCCGCCACGCCGGCTGGCTGGCCGCAGCCGCCGGACTGGCCGGCGAGAACGCCGAGGATGCGCCGCAGATCATCCTGCTGCCCGAGCGCGCCTATGACGAGGCGAAGTTCCTGGCCAAGGTGAAGCAGGTGGTGGCCAAGGTCGGTTTCTGCGTGGTGGTGGCCAGCGAGGGCATCCAGACCGCCGACGGCCAGTTCGTCGCCGATGCCGGGGGCGCCACCGATTCGTTCGGCCACACCCAGCTCGGCGGCGTCGCCTCGTACCTGGCCGGCAAGGTCAAGGCCGAACTCGGCTACAAGGTGCACTGGACCCTGCCCGACTACCTGCAGCGCTCGGCCCGCCATGTCGCGTCCAAGACCGACTGGGAACAGGCGCAGGCCGTGGGCAAGGCAGCCGTGCAGTTCGCACTGAAGGGACACAACGCGGTGATGCCGGTGATCGTGCGCAGCTCGGATGCACCTTACCACTGGAAGATCGAAGCAGCGCCGTTGTCGAAGATCGCCAATCACGAAAAGAAGATGCCGGCCGGCTTCATCCGCAAGGACGGTTTCGGCATCACCGAGAAGGCCCGCCGCTACCTGCAGCCGCTGATCCGCGGCGAGGCGCCCCTGCCATATGGGCGCGACGGCTTGCCCAAGTACGTGACGCTGAAGAATGTGGCGGTGACCAAGAAGCTGCCGGCGTGGGAAGGCTGAGCACGATGTATCCGCGCGTTGGCCTTTGGGCGTTGCTGATGCTGCTGGTGTGCTGGACGCTACCGGCATCGGCTTACACGCCACAGGACGGCGACATCGTGTTCCACACCTCGACCTCCAGCCAGAGCGTGGCGGTGCAGGCCGCCACGCATTCGCCCTACAGCCACATGGGCATCGTGCTGCTGCGCGGCGGTGTCCCCCACGTGCTGGAAGCCGTGCAACCGGTGCGCTACACGCCACTGCAGGCCTGGCTCGACCGTGGCAGGCAAGGCCGCTATGTGATCAAACGGCCCGCAACGCCGCTGGATGCCAACGCCAAGGCACGCCTGCAGCGCGCGGCCACGCCCTACCTCGGCAAACCCTACGACCTGACCTTCGAGTGGTCCGACCAGCGCATCTACTGCTCCGAACTGGTGTGGAAGCTGTACCGCGATGCCACCGGCATCCGCCTGGCACCGCTGGCGCGGCTGGACAGCTTCGACCTGCAGGCACCGACCGTGCGGGCCAAACTGCGCGAGCGCTATGGCGCGAACATCCCACGGGACGAACCGGTGATTTCGCCGGCGGCCATCTTCGCCTCACCCATGCTGGTCACCGTGGACCAGCGCTGAGGCCCGAGTGTCCGGCCCGTTGAAACGGGCGGACACCTTTCACGCGTTCAACGGGTGCAGGCGGCGCCTTCCACCGACAACCGGGCCGAGTACGCCGGCAGCGCTGCCAGCTTGCCGGCAGCGGCCTGCGTCTTGGCATCGCCCAGATAGACCCGGCTCTGGCCCTGACCATCCAGCGCGACCTGCTGTCCAGCCGGCTTGCGCCACACCTCCACCTGCGCCTGTCGTGAGCGGCAGGCGGCCGATGGAATACGCACGACTTCATTGAGCTTCCAGCCGGCCGCTTCGCTGGGCGTGACCCTGGCGAAATCCAGAAACACCGCACGCGGCTGGCATTGCGCACTGGTGCGTACCAGCTGCATGTCATAGGGACTGGCCGCGTCTCCGGTAAAACGCCCTTCGATACGGGTGCAGGCCTCGGGAATCTGCCGCACGGTGTGCACCGCACCATCGGCTTGCGCACTTCCCGCGGGGCGTTCGATCTCCGGTTTGGCGCTGGCGGCAAGCACCGGCAACGGCAGCGCGGTGAGCAGGATCAGGACAGCGGCGGCTTTCATCATTGTCGGTTCCGTATCGGCAAGGGGCCGACGCTGCCAGCGTGGTGCTGAACCCCAGGGCAAGGACGGGGCCGGCTGGCGGTGCAGACAGCTGCCAGTCATACTCGGACCGCTCCAGGATTGTTTGAACACCGCGACACGTACCACAGCCGCCTGCGGCCCCGGTCTGTTCCAGTGCTTCGTTCTGCCCGGCGTGTCCCCGCTTCATCCACTGCTGGATGGCATCCATCAACGTTGTTGGAGGGGTCATGCTCGAACAGTACGGTCTTGTGCTTTCGCTGGTCTGCGCCGCGGTCGCCATCGTCTACGGCATCATTTCGGCCCAATGGGTCCTACGCCAACCTGCCGGCAACACCCGCATGCAGGAAATCGCCGCCGCCATCCAGGAAGGCGCGCGGGCCTATCTCAACCGCCAGTACCTGACCATCGCCATCGCCGGCGTGGTGCTGTTCGTGCTGGTCGGTTTCTTCCTCAGCTGGTACACCGCGATTGGTTTTGCGATCGGCGCGGTGCTGTCCGGCGCGGCCGGCTACATCGGCATGAACGTCTCGGTGCGGGCCAATGTGCGCACCGCCGAGGCCGCCCGCAACGGCCTGCGCGCGGCGATGGATGTGGCGTTCCGCGGCGGTGCG
>NZ_BAZI01000143.1 GCF_001310775.1 Stenotrophomonas pictorum JCM 9942 | reverse complement strand
CGCCCGCACGCCGGCCGGCACCGCTGCCGGTCAAGCAGGACAAGGCCGCGCAACTCAACCGCATCTACGACGAATACTGGGATGCCTCGATGCGGCTCAACCCGCTGCAGGCCACCTTCCAGGGCGACCCGCGCTTCAACGACCAGCTGCCGAATTTCCTGTCCGCCGCCTGGCGCCAGCAATCGCACGATTTCATGGTGCAGTGGCGGGGCAAGGTCGAAGCGATCAATCCCGACGGCCTGCAGGGCCAGGACCTGCTCAGTTACCAGATCTTCCTGCGCGATGCGCAGAATTCACTGAAGGCCGAGCAGTACCCGAGCTGGATGCTGCCGATCAATCCGTACAACAACGTCTCAAGCCTGGTCGCCGTGCTCGGCTCCGGTGCCGGCGCCCAGCCGTTCCGCACCGTGAAGGACTACGAGAACTGGTCCAAGCGCTCGCTCGCGGTGCCCGCCCTGTTCGACCAGGCCATCGCCAACATGCGGGAAGGCATGGCCGCCGGCGTCGTGCAGCCGCGCGCATTGATGGAAAAGGTGTTGCCGCAGCTTGATGCGGTGATCAGGCCCAGCGCCGAAGAAAGCATTTTCTGGGGACCGATCCGCAACCTGCCAGATGACTTCTCCGCCGAGGACAAGGCGCGCCTGACTGCCGAATACAAACGCATGATCGAGTACCGGCTGATGCCGGCCTACCGCTCGCTGCGCGGCTTCATCGCCACCGAGTACCTTCCCGCTGCGCGCACTACCGACGGCATGGGCGCCTTGCCCGATGGCCAGGCCTGGTATGCCTACAACGTGGCCAGCACCACCACCCCGGTGCGCTTGCCGGCGGAAATCCACGCGCTGGGCGAACAGGAGGTCAAGGATCTGCAGCAGCGCATCACCGCGCTGATGAAGGCCTCGAAGATCCGCGGCTCGATGCAGAAGACCTTCAAGGCGATGCGTAGCGATCGCCAGTTCGTCTTCAATGACGCAAACGCCCTGCTGGCACGCTATGCCGAGGTCGGACAACAGGTCGATGCCGCCGTGCCGGCGCTGTTCAACCACCGCCCCAAGGCCGCACTGGAAATCAGACCGGTCGAGCCCGGACGGGCCCTGACGAGCAGCGCTGCCAGCTACCAGCGGCAGCGCCGATGGCCAACAGCCCGGCGTGCTGTACGTCAACACGGCCGACCTGCCGTCGCGCAAGCGCTGGGCGGTGACCATGCAATACCTGCACGAAGGCATTCCCGGCCATCATTTCCAGCTCGGCGCGCAGCAGGAGCTGACCGCGCTGCCGCGCTTCCGCCGCCTGGGCGGAGATGTGGCGTTTGTCGAAGGCTGGAGCCTGTATGCCGAATCGCTGGGACAGGAGCTGGGCCTGTACAGCGATCCCTATGAGCATCTGGGCTACCTGCAGACCACCTTGCTGCGTACGGTACGCCTGGTGGCCGATACGGGCCTCAACACCCAAGGCTGGAGCCGCGCGCAGACCATCGACTATATGGTCAAGAACGCCGACATCTCCGCCAGCGATGCCGCCGCCGAAGTCGAACGTTTCATGGCACTGCCGGGACAGTCGTTGGCCCCGCGCGTGGGCGAGGTCAAGATCCGCCTGCTGCGTGACAAGGCCAAAGCCGAGCTGGGCGAGCGCTTCGATCCGCGCGAGTTCCACCATGAGATCCTGAAAGACGGCTCGATGCCGCTGGAGATCCTGGACAGCAAGATCGAGCGCTGGATCGCCAGCAAGAAAATCTGACAACCCTGCAAGGAGCTGCCATGTCCCGATGGATATACCGACTCGCCCCGCTGTGCCTGTCCGCGTTTTCCACCCTGGCAGTCGCCGCGCTCCCGCGCCTGCCCGCCGATCCGGGCATCGATGGCTTGATGCAGCGCTATGACGGCCAGGTGCCGGGCGCCTCGGTGCTGGTACTCAAGGACGGTCAGCCCGTCTTCCGCCGCAGCTACGGGCTGGCGGTGCTCGAAGACGGCACGCCGGCCACACCCGCCAGCAACTACCGGCTGGCCTCGGTGAGCAAGCAGTTCACCGCCGCGGCAATCCTGCTGCTGGCCGAGGACGGCAAGCTGTCCATCGACGATCCGCTGAAGAAATGGCTGCCCGGCCTGCCGGCGGTGGCCGACACGATGACCCTGCGCCAGCTGCTCAGCCATACCAGCGGTCTGCTCGACTACGAAGACCTGATGGATCCGGCCGACACCCGCCAGGTGCATGACAGCGATGTGCTTGCGTTGCTGCAGAAAGAGAACCGCACCTATTTCACGCCGGGCAGCGACTACCGCTACAGCAACAGCGGTTATGCGCTGTTGGCCCTGGTGGTCGGCAAGGCCTCAGGCAGCGATTTCGCCAGTTTCCTGCGCCAGCGCATCTTCCTGCCGCTGGGCATGCGCAACACCTGGGCCCACCAGGACGGCGTGGACGACATCCCCAACCGCGCCTACGGCTACAGCCAGATCGACGGCCGCTGGCAGCGCACCGACCAGAGCACCACCAGCGCGGTGCTCGGCGATGGCGGCATCTATTCCTCCCTCGACGATCTGGCCAAGTGGGATGCGGCGTTGTACGACGAGCGCCTGCTGAAGGCGAGCTCGCTGCAACTGGCCTTCAGCCCGGCCACGAAGACCAGCGAGCCGGATGTACCGCACTACGGCTTCGGCTGGCGCATCAATGGCGATGCGCTGTGGCACAGCGGCGAAAGCATCGGTTTCCGCAACGTGATCGTGCGTTACCCGGCGCAGAAGTTGACCGTGATCGTGCTGAGCAACCGCAACGAACCCGAACCCTATCCGCTGGCGCTGGCCATCGCCCGCCGCTGGCAGGAGACCACGCAATGAAGCGGCTGTCCGGCATCCACCATGTGGCGATCATCGCTTCGGACTACGCCCGCTCGCGCGATTTCTACACCCGCATCCTCGGTCTGGAGGTGCTCGCCGAGCATTTCCGCGAGCCGCGCCAGTCATGGAAGCTGGACCTGCGCCTGCCCGATGGCAGCCAGCTGGAGCTGTTCTCCTTCCCCGCGCCGCCCAAGCGCCCGAGCCGGCCGGAAGCCTGCGGCCTGCGCCATCTGGCGTTCCGCGTGGAGGCTTTGGACGATGTCGTCGCCCATCTGCAGGCCGAAGGCATCGACTGCGAGCCGGTCCGCGTGGACGAGTACACCGGGCACCGTTTCACCTTCTTCGCCGATCCGGACAACCTGCCGCTGGAACTGTACGAAACCGCCTGAACCGGGCTGCCGCCGGCCCCCCCGCACGGCGCAGCAGTCCCCGCCATCGGAACGCGACCGCCCGGGCGCTGAACGTGTTGCGGCGCGGATTCCGTACGGCGCCGAATGCGGTTACATTCGCTCCCACGCCGGCAGCGCCGGACGTTCAGACGAACCCTGGGAGGGGATACATGCGCACCACGTTCAAAACCCTGTTGCTGGCCCTGCCGCTGATGGCTGCCGCTTTTTCCGCCGGTGCGTCCAACAGCGCCGCCGGGCGCTGGAAAACCATCGACGACGAAACCGGCAAGGTGAAGTCCATCGTCGAGATCACCCAGGCCAGCAATGGCGCACTCACCGGCAAGGTGTTGCAGGTGCTGCAATCGGCGCAGGGCCCGCACCCGGTCTGCGACAAGTGCGAGGGCACCAACAAGGGCAAGCCGATCGAAGGCATGACCATCCTCTGGAACCTGCGCCCGGACGGCACCAACAAGTGGGCCCGCGGCACCATCCTGGACCCGGCCAAGGGCAAGACCTACAGCTCCAAGGTCGAGCTGGTCGAGAACGGCCGCAAGCTTGAAGTCTCCGGCTGCATCGCCTTCATCTGCCGCACCCAGACCTGGCTGCGCGAGTAAGCCCCCACCCCGGCACCTGTGAACAACCCGGCTGCGGCCGGGTTGTTCGTTTGTGTCATGCGATAATCCCGCGTTCCCCTGCTGCAAACGATGGCCATGACCCGTACCGCGCTCGTCACCAATGCCCTGCCCTATGCCAACGGCCCGCTCCACCTCGGCCACCTGGTGGGTTACATCCAGGCCGATATCTGGGTGCGCGCGCGGCGGCTGCTGGGCGAGAAGGTCTGGTATGTCTGCGCCGACGACACCCATGGCACGCCGATCATGCTGGCCGCCGAGAAGGCCGGGGTGAGCCCGGAAACCTTCATCGCCAACATCCAGGCCAGCCATGAGCGCGACTTCGCTGCCTTCGGCGTGGATTTCGACCACTACGACTCGACCAACTCGGCCGCCAACCGCGAGCTGACCGAGGCGCTGTACGCCAAGCTCGACGCCGCCGGCCACATCAGCCGCCGCTCGGTCGCCCAGTTCTACGACCCGGCCAAGGGCATGTTCCTGCCGGACCGCTACATCAAGGGGACCTGCCCGAAGTGCAAGTCGGCCGACCAGTACGGTGACAACTGCGAGGTCTGCGGCGCCACCTACGGCCCGACCGACCTGATCGAGCCCAAGTCGGTGGTGTCCGGCGCCACGCCGGAGATCCGCGATTCGGAGCACTACTTCTTCGAGGTCGGCCGCTTCCAGGACTTCCTGCGGCAGTGGCTGGCCGGTGACGTGGCCCTGCCGGGTGTGAAGGCCAAGCTGGCCGAGTGGCTGGATGCCGAAGGCGGCCTGCGCGCGTGGGACATCTCGCGCGATGCGCCCTATTTCGGTTTCGAGATCCCGGGCGCCCCGGGCAAGTACTTCTATGTGTGGCTGGACGCGCCGATCGGCTACCTGTCCAGCTTCAAGAACCTGTGCGCCAGGACCGGCGACGACTTCGATGCTGTGCTGGCTGCCGACAGCACCACCGAGCTGCACCACTTCCTCGGCAAGGACATCGTCAACTTCCACGGCCTGTTCTGGCCGGCGGTGCTGCACGGCACCGGCCTGCGCGCGCCGACCAGGCTGCACGTCAACGGCTACCTGACCGTGGACGGCGCCAAGATGAGCAAGTCGCGCGGCACCTTCGTGATGGCCCGCACCTATCTGGACGTGGGCCTGGCCCCGGAAGCGCTGCGCTACTACTTCGCCGCCAAGTCCTCCGGCGGTGTCGACGATCTGGACCTGAATCTGAGCGACTTCACCGCCCGCGTGAATGCCGATCTGGTCGGCAAGTTCGTCAACCTGGCCAGCCGCTGCGCCGGCTTCATCGCCAAGCGCTTTGACGGCAAGCTGGCCGAGGCGCTGCCCGATCCGGCCCAGTACGACCGTTTTGTCGCCGCCCTGGCACCGGTGCGCGAGGCCTATGAGCGCAACGACCCGGCCGCCGCGATCCGCCTGACCATGGCCCTGGCCGATGAAGCCAACAAGTACATCGACGACACCAAGCCGTGGGTGATCGCCAAGCAGGACGGCGCCGATGCCGAACTGCAGGCGGTCTGCACCCAGGGCCTGAACCTGTTCCGCGTGCTGGTGGCCGCGCTCAAGCCGGTGCTGCCGGCCACCGCACAGCAGGCCGAGGGCTTCCTCAACGCACCGATGCGCGGCTGGGGCGATATCGCCACCCCGCTCACCGCCCACACCATCGCCGCCTACGTGCCGCTGTTCACCCGTATCGACCCCAAGATGATTGACGCCATGACCGACGCCTCCAAGGACACCCTCACCGCCCAGCCCACGACCGAGGCCAAGCCGGCCAAGGCCGAGAAGCCCACCAAGGCGGAAGTGAAGACCGAGGCCAAGGCCGAGGTGAAGCCTCGGCGTATATCGGCATCGATGATTTCGCCAAGCTCGACCTGCGCATCGGCAAGGTGATCGAATGCGGCTTCGTCGACGGCTCGGACAAGCTGCTGCGCTTCCTGCTCGATGCCGGCGACCTCGGCCAGCGGCAGATCTTCTCCGGCATCCGCGGCAGCTACGCCGAGCCGGAAGCGCTGGTCGGCCGCAACGTGGTGTTCATCGCCAACCTGGCCCCGCGCAAGATGCGCTTCGGCCTGAGCGAGGGCATGATCCTGTCGGCCGGTTTCGACGGCGGCGCGCTGGCACTGCTCGACGCCGATGCCGGCGCACAGCCGGGCATGCCGGTACGTTGAGGGCAGCGGGCGCGCTTACCCTGCGTGCCCCTCCCGACCGGAGCGGACCATGCAACTGGCCCTGTTCGACTTCGACCACACCCTCACAGTCTGTGACACCTACAGCCGGTTCCTGCGCCGTGTGGCCACGCCCGAACAGCGCGCGCAGGCCTGGTGGCGGATCGGCCCGTGGCTGCTGGCCTACCGGTTGAAGCTGATCTCGGCCGCGCGTATCCGCCGCCGCGTCACCGCGCAGGTGTTCAGCGGCCGTCACGCCGGCGAGATCACCCGGATGGCCCAGGACTATGCGCGCGATCACCTGCACGAGATGGTGCGCCCGGAGATGCTGGAGCAGATCCAGTGGCACAAGGCGCAGGGCCACACGGTCGCGGTGGTGTCGGCCTCCATCGATCTGTATCTGCAGCCCTGGTGCGACGCGCTGGGCCTGCAGATGATCTGCAACCGGCTGGAAGTGCAGGACAACCGCCTCACCGGGCGTTATGCCGGCCACGATTGTGGTCCGCGCAAGGCCGCCCTGATCCGCACACGTTTTGACCTGGGCAAATACCAGCGCATCCATGCCTACGGTGACAGCCGCGAAGACCGGCCGATGCTCGCGCTGGCCCATGAGCGCTGGTACCGCGGCAAGCCGGTTTCCTGATCCATCCTTTCCGCGCAGCCCGATGCCCCGCATGCACGACACCGATATCACCCTGATCGAACGCCTCGACCGCCTGCTGCCACAGACCCAGTGCGGCCAGTGTGGCTATGACGCTGCCGTCCGTATGCCGAGGCGATGGCGCGCGGCCAAGCCGGCGTGGATCACTGCCCCCCGGGGGGCG
>NZ_BAZI01000142.1 GCF_001310775.1 Stenotrophomonas pictorum JCM 9942 | reverse complement strand
CCTGGCGCTGGTGGCCGAGGCCAGCAGCGAGCCCACCGGCACCGCGGGCATCTATGTCGATGCGCGCGGCCGCAACTCCATCGTCATCGGCGCCGGCGCCAATGCCTCGCTGAGCAGCGGGTTCATGGCCACCAACCGCGCCCTGATCGGCAACGCAAGGTGTTGCTGGCACAGCTGGAATCACCGGTGGAATCGATCGAATCGGCACTGGGCATCGCCCGCGAAAGCGGCGTGCTGACCGTGCTCAATCCGGCTCCGGCCAATGCTCCCTCGAGCATCGGCCTGCTCAAGCTGGCCGACGTGCTGACCCCGAACGAGACCGAGTTCTCGGCCCTGCTCGGCCGCCATGTGGGCGAGCGCGTGGAGGCAGACGACGTGGCCACGCTGGACGGCGCGCGTCTGCACGCCCTGTGCCGGCTGCTGTCGGGCGGCACCGTGGTGGTGACGCTGGGGGCGGTGGGCGTGTTCGTCTCGCACGATGAAGACACCCTGCGCGGCGACAGCGTGCCGTACTACCGCATCGGTGCCGAATCGGTGCAGGTGGTCGATACCACCGGTGCGGGCGACGCCTTCAACGGCGCGCTGTCCTCCTCGCTGGCGCAGGCGCCGGAAGCGGCATTCATGACCCACGTGCGGTTTGCCAACCAGTACGCGGCCCGCTCCACCGAGAAGGAAGGCGCCGCGCTGTCGATGCCCCGGCTGACCCCTGCCGAGGCCTGAGCGGCCTGAAGGTTGCACCCACAACGGCCCGGCGACGGGCCGTTGTGCTGTCCGCCCCCGGCGTTCAGCCACCGCCCCACGGCCCACCCCCTACAATAGCCCCATGCAGATTGGCCCCTACACCATCGCACCGAACGTGGTGCTCGCGCCCATGGCCGGCGTCACCGACAAGCCGTTCCGGCAGCTGTGCAAGCGCCTGGGCGCGGGCCTGGCCGCCTCGGAGATGACCATCTCCGATCCGCGCTTCTGGACCACCCGCAAGTCGATCCACCGCATGGACCACGCCGGTGAACCGGCGCCGATCAGCGTGCAGATCGCCGGTACCGAGCCTGCGCAGCTGGCCGAGGCGGCACGCTACAACGTCGACCACGGCGCGCAGATCATCGACATCAACATGGGCTGCCCGGCCAAGAAGGTCTGCAACGCCTGGGCCGGCTCGGCGCTGATGCGCGACGAGGCGCTGGTGGCGCGCATCCTGCAAGCGGTGGTGGCCGCGGTGGACGTGCCGGTGACGCTGAAGATCCGCACCGGCTGGTGCGCGCAGGTGCGCAACGCCCCGGCCATCGCCCGCATCGCGCAGGACAGCGGCATCAAAGCGCTGGCCATCCACGGCCGCACCCGCGACCAGCACTACATCGGCACGGCCGAGTACGACACCATCGCCGCGATCAAGGCGATGCTGGACATCCCGGTGCTGGCCAATGGCGATGTGGATTCGCCGCGCAAGGCCGAGCAGGTGCTCAAACACACAGGCGCCGATGCGGTGATGGTTGGCCGCGCCGCGCAGGGCCGGCCGTGGATCTTCCGCGAGATCGCCCACTACCTGGCCACCGGCCAGGAGCTGCCGCCGCCCTCATTGACCGAGGTCCGCGGCATCCTGCTGGGGCATCTCACCGACCTGCATGCTTTCTATGGCGAACAACAGGGCGTGCGCATCGCCCGCAAGCATCTGGCTGGTATGCCAGGGACCGCCCGGAGAACACGGCCTTCCGCGCGGTGGTCAACGCCGCCGAGACCGCCGATGCACAGCTGCGCCTGACCGGCGACTATTTCGACGCGCTGATTGCCGGCGAGCGGCCGGCCCTGTCGCCAGCGGCCTGATCCGGCGCAGACCACGTCAGCGCGGGGCGCCAGAGGTTCACCCATGAAAAAGCCCGCCAGCAGGACTGGCGGGCTTCCGGCAGGGACATCAGCGCGCGGGGGAGAGAAACGCGCTGCGGTCGATCAGCCGAACACCTTGAAGCGGGCTTCGTCCTCGATATAGCTCTTCTCGCCGAACGCGGCTTCATGGGAGCCGAACGGCATCTGCGCACGCAGGGTCCAGCTGGCCGGAATGCCCCAGTGCTCGCGCACCGCCTCGTTCACCAGCGGGTTGTAGTGCTGCAGGCTGGCGCCGATACCGGCGTCGGCCAGCGCGGTCCACACCGCGAACTGGGCCATGCCGTTGGACTGCTCGCCCCAGATCGGGAAGTTCTCGGCATACAGCGGGTACTGCGCCTGCAGGCCCTTGACCACGTCGCTGTCGACGAAGAACAGCACGGTACCGGCACCGGCGGCGAAGCTGTCGATCTTGTTGCTGGTGCCCTCGAAGGCCTCGGCCGGCACGATCTTGCGCAGCTCGTCCCGGGTCAGGTCCCAGAACTTCTGGCTTTCGGCACCGAACAGGATCACCGCCCGCGCCGACTGCGCATTGAACGCCGACGGCGCTTCACGCACGGCGTGCTTGATCAGGCTGGCGGTGTCGTTCTGGCTCATCGGCAGGGTCTTGCCGAGGGCGTATTGCGAGCGGCGCTTCTTGTACAGGGAGATGGCTTGGCTGTTCATGGTCGGTTCCTTGGGAGAAGCGGACCGGCACCATCGCCGATTCCTGCTTGATGGCCCCCATTTTATTTGCCAGCAAAATCAGAACAATCACCCTGAAAGGCATAATTTGTTTCAAATTCAGAACGCGAGCCAGTGAGTGGCTACCTGACACGCTCCGCCACCCCGGGGCCAGCCGCTTCCGCCACCGGTGGAGCCGTCCAGATCCGCTGCCACGCCTCGCCCAGTCGCTGTTTCAGCAGCGCACGCCCGCCCTGCTCCCGGTAGACGGGCCTGAGCTGGCGTGGCGCGATCGCCTGCCAGTCCTCCCCATCAATCCGGGCCACGGCGAACGTGAAGTTGTAGTCCGGCTCCAGGCCCATGCGCAGATCGCTGAGCACCAGCTCCCCGCCCTGCACCTGCGCGCGCATGAAGCCGCGGTTGAACCAGTTCAGGCGCTGCACCGCCGGCACCTCGCCGGCCTGGCGCAAAGCCTGCACGTTGGAGGGGTAACCGCTGAACTGCATCGGCCCGTGGTCGGCCCACAGCGAGCGGTCACCGACCACATAGCCGCCTGGGGTCATCGCCACCACCCGCCACAGCAGGGTGTTGAACGGCATCGGTACCGAGAACCTGGGCGCATCGGCGAGACCTATCGCCGCCAGCGCCTGATCTGCGGCCCGGTCCACCTGCGCCTTGGCCACCAGCGACCAGCCCAGATAACCGGTGCTGAGCAGCACCCCCGCCACCAGTGCCCGCTGTGCCAGCGGCCGCACCTGCGCGAACCAGGCGATCACGCAGGCCAGCAGCAGCCACACGGTGTACAGCGGATCGATGATGAACACGCTCGACCACATCGCCGGTGCCGGCGTCAGCGGCCACCACAACTGGGTGCCGTAGACGGTGAAGGCATCCAGCAGCGGATGGGTGACCAGCGCCAGCACGATCGCCCACCACCAGCGCACCGGGGCGACGGCCACCCGGCCCTGGCCGAAACGGCGGTACAACCACCAGATCAGCGTGCCCAGCAGTGGCAGCACCAGCAGCGAATGGCTGAAACTGCGGTGGACCGTCATCAATGTGACCGGATTGTCGGTGAACGCCGCGATGAACAGACCATCGAGGTCGGGCAAGGTGCCCAGTGCGGCACCGGCCAACAAGGCCGCGCGGCGATGGCCGGCGGGCGCGAGAGAGGCAGCGACAGCGCCGCCGAGAACGATCTGACTGAGCGAATCCATGTGCCGATCCTAGCAGCCGGTCACGGCCTATCATTCTCCCGGACACGCTGGCTTAACCACCGGCAACATCACACCCCGCACAATGCACAGGGCGGGCATGCCGTGTATCATGCGCGCCCATCTCTCCATCCGAATCAAGGGATATTGCCTCGATGTCCAGCTACCTGTTCACCTCCGAATCGGTCTCCGAAGGCCATCCGGACAAGATTGCCGACCAGATCTCCGACGCGGTGCTGGACGCAATCCTGACCCAGGACAAGCGCGCCCGCGTGGCCTGCGAAACCATGGTCAAGACCGGTGCGGCCATCGTCGCCGGCGAAGTCACCACCTCGGCGTGGGTCGATATCGAAGAACTGACCCGCAAGGTCATCAACGACATCGGCTACAACAATTCCGACGTCGGCTTCGACGGCCACACCTGCGCGATCATCAACATGCTCGGCAAGCAGTCGCCGGACATCGCCGCCGGCGTGGACGGTTCGGGCAAGAAGACCAAGAAGCCGGAAGAACAGGGCGCCGGCGACCAGGGCCTGATGTTCGGCTATGCCTGCAACGAGGCGCCGGAATTCATGCCGGCCCCGATCTACTACTCGCACCGTCTGGTCGAGCAGCAGGCCAAGGTCCGCAACAAGAAGAACTCGCCGCTGCCGTGGCTGCGCCCGGACGCCAAGAGCCAGGTCACCCTGCGCTATGGCGACAACGGCAAGATCGAAGGCCTGGACGCGGTGGTGCTGTCCACCCAGCACGACCCGGGCGTGAAGCAGAAGGACCTGATCGAGGCCGTGCGCGAGCACATCCTCAAGCCGGTGCTGCCCAAGGCGTGGCTGGACGCGCTGCCGAAGAACAAGATCCACATCAACCCGACCGGCATCTTCGTCATCGGCGGCCCGGTGGGTGATTGCGGCCTGACCGGCCGCAAGATCATCGTCGACACCTACGGCGGCATGGCCCGTCACGGTGGCGGTGCGTTCTCGGGCAAGGATCCGTCCAAGGTTGACCGTTCGGCCGCCTACGCCGCCCGCTACGTGGCCAAGAACGTCGTGGCTGCCGGCCTGGCGGACAAGTGCGAAGTGCAGGTCTCCTACGCCATCGGCGTGGCCGAGCCGACTTCGATCTCGGTCACCACCTTCGGCACCGGCAAGATCGCCGACGCGCAGATCGAGAAGCTGATCCGTGCGCACTTCGACCTGCGTCCGTACGGCATCATCAAGATGCTGGATCTGATCCACCCGATGTACCAGCAGACCGCCGCCTACGGCCACTTCGGGCGCAAGCCGAAGGAATTCAGCTACGTCGATGGCGAGGGCAAGAGCCAGACCGCGACCGCCTTCTCCTGGGAGAAGACCGACCGCGCCGAGGCGCTGCGCAAGGCCGCCAAGCTGAAGTAATAAACTGGCACTGCCAGTGACCGGAACGGGCCGCGCAAGCGGCCCGTTTTTTTGGCCCGCAACTGAACTGCCGTACAGGATCCCCCCGTGAGCGAATGCACCGACCCGCACCACCCGCCGACCACGCTGCCGCCCGCCAGCGATAGCGCCGTTCCCGACACGGACGGACTGCTGGCTGTGCTGGAAACCGTCGCCGAGGACCGTACCGTGCTTGATGCATGGCCGGCCGAGCAGCGCGCGCGGCTGTACAAGGCCGTGGCCAGCATCGCCAACCCGGCGCCGAAGTTCCGTCGCCAGAAGGCCAAGCTCGAACAGCGCGCGCAGCATGCCGAGAAATTGCGCAAGGCCGATGCCCTGCTGGAACAGACCGGCATCCGCACCCTGCGCAGCAAACCGGTGTTCAGCACGCCAAACTATTTCCCGCCGCAGAATTTCGACCAGCAGAACCGGCTGGCGCACGATCCGCGCGAGCCCGAGCGCGAGCCGCTGGAATCCCCGGAGCTGCGCCACTGCTATGTGTGCAAGCAGAAGTACACGCGGCTGCACCACTTCTACGACCAGATGTGCACACGCTGCGCGGACTTCAATTTCGCCAAGCGCACCGAGCTGGCCGATCTGGGCGGGCGCGTGGCGCTGCTCACCGGTGGCCGGGTCAAGATCGGCTTCCAGGCGGGTCTGAAGCTGCTGCGTGCCGGCGCGCACCTGATCGTCACCACCCGGTTCCCGCGCGATTCGGCCGCCCGCTATGCGCAGGAACCGGATTTCGCGGTGTGGGGCCATCGCCTGGAGGTGTTCGGGCTGGATCTGCGCCATACCCCCAGCGTGGAAGCGTTCTGCAGTGAAGTGGCCGGCAAGTATTCGCGGCTGGATTTCATCATCAACAACGCCTGCCAGACCGTGCGCCGCCCGCCGGAGTTCTACGCGCACATGATGGAGGCCGAAACCGCCAGCATGGCGCAGACGCCCGAACACGTGCGCAAGCTGCTGGGCAATTTCGAAGGGCTGCGCAGCCACGACCTGCTGCCCGAAGCCACCGCCCTGAGCTCGGCCGCGCTGCACGGCCTGTCCGACGCCCCGGGGCTGACCCACGCACCGGCGCTGTCGCAGGTGCCCTTGCTGGCCGAGGAACTGCTGGGCCAGAAGCACCTGTTCCCGGAAGGCCGGCTGGACAAGGACCTGCAGCAGGTCGATCTGCGCGGACGCAACTCCTGGCGCCTGCAGATGCACGAGGTCCCGGCGGTGGAACTGCTGGAAACCCAGCTGGTCAACGCAGTGGCGCCGTTCATCCTCAATGCGCGGCTGAAGCCGCTGATGCTGCGCACGCCCAATCGCGACAAGCACATCGTCAACGTCTCGGCGATGGAAGGCCAGTTCTACCGCAACTTCAAGACCACCAAGCATCCGCATACCAACATGGCCAAGGCCGCGTTGAACATGATGACGCGCACCGCGGCGGCCGATTACCACGGCGACGGCATCCATATGAACAGCGTGGATACCGGCTGGGTGACCGACGAGGATCCGATCGAGCTGGCCACCCGCAAGACCGCCGAGGAGCGCTTCCATCCGCCGCTGGATATCGTCGATGGCGCCGCGCGCATCGTCGACCCGATCATCCACGGCTTCAACACCGGCGAGCACGTGTGGGGCCAGTTCCTGAAGGACTACCAGCCCACGCACTGGTAAGCGGCGCCGGC
>NZ_BAZI01000141.1 GCF_001310775.1 Stenotrophomonas pictorum JCM 9942 | reverse complement strand
CGCCGGAAGCGCCTGTAGTGGACGTGCCGGAACCGCGCCCGAATGACGTGGTGACGCCGCCGTCGCCGCCGGCTCCCCCGGCGCCTCCGGTCGACATCCAGGCCAGCGTGGACATCTCGTTCAAGAACATGAACCCGCCGCGTTATCCGCCGGCCGCTTTCCGCGCCGGTATCCAGGGCGAGGTCATCCTGATCATTGATGTCGATGCCAACGGCAATGTCACCAATGTGTCTGTCGAGAAGTCCAGTCGCAATCGCGATCTCGACCGGGCTGCAATGGAAGCGGCGCGCAAGTGGAAGTTCAACCCCGCCCAGAGCGGTGGGGCGAAGGCAGCTGGTCGCGTCCGCGTCCCGGTCAACTTTGCGCTGAGCTGATCCCGGCGGCGGCCCTGACGGCTGCCCCCGCGGAACGTTTTTCGTACTTAGCTACACCCTTTAACACCACACACAACAAAGGTAAGCGTCATGCTGCAGGAAATTTTCATCGCCGCTGCTGCCGGGGGCAACGCAAACAACGCGCTCTCGCAGATGGGCTTCGAGCACCTGATCCACGAGATGACCTCCCAGCCGGGCGACTTCGCCGTCTCTTGGGTCGTGCTGATCACCCTGGTGGTGATGTCGGCCATGTCCTGGTACTGGACGGTCATCAACACCTTCCGCACCGCGCGCCTGAAGTCCGCTTCTGACCGCGTGCCGAGCCTGTTCTGGGATGCCCCGAACGCGCAGGAAGCTGTCCGTGCGATGGAAGAGCAGGCCGCTTCGGAGCCGTTCTCCAAGATTGCCCTGGACGCTGCCCAGGCGGCCGCCCATCACCAGCAGGCTGGTGCCGGCGAAACCCTGAGCCGTTCGGAGTTTGTGGACCGCGCCCTGCGTCAGGCCGTGACCCGCGAATCCAACAAGCTGCAGGGTGGCATGATCCTGCTGGCCACCGTCGGTGCGACCGCTCCGTTCGTGGGTCTGCTGGGTACCGTGTGGGGCATCTACGGCGCGCTGATCAAGATCGGTGCCACCGGTTCGGCCTCGATCGACGCCGTTGCCGGCCCGGTTGGTGAAGCCCTGATCATGACCGCCATCGGTCTGTTCGTGGCTATCCCGGCCGTGTTCGCCTTCAACTTCTTCAGCAAGATCAACAGCGCGACGGTCAGCAAGTTCGACACCTTCGCCCACGATCTGCACGACTTCTTCGCCACCGGTTCGCGCGTCCGCTAATCCGGCAAGCCAAGCAGTCCTCGCAACGATATAGACGGAGCCCGTTATGGCTTTCAGTAGTGACAACAGCAGCGGCCCCATGGCCGACATCAACGTGACGCCCCTCGTGGACGTGATGCTGGTGCTGCTGATCATCTTCATCATCACGGCTCCCCTGATGTCCCACAAGGTCAAGGTCGAGCTGCCAGAGGCCAACCTGGTCATCAATCCGGACGACGCCGAAAAGCGCCCGAGCCCGATTACGGTGGCAGTCAAGGAAGACGGTTCGCTCTACTGGAACGACGAAGAGGTCTCCAAGGAGACCTTGGAATCGCGTTTCGCCACGGCTGCCCAGCAGACCCCCCAGCCTCCGCTCAACTTGCGTGGTGACAAGACCACCAAGATGAAGGTGATCAACGAAGTCACCAAGATCGCGCAGGGCCAGGGCATGTTGGACGTCGGTTTCGTTGCCACCAAAGAAAAGGGGCAATAAGCGATGGCTTTCAGTAGTGGTGGTAACAAGGGCCCCATGGCCGACATCAACGTGACGCCCCTCGTGGACGTGATGCTGGTGCTGCTGATCATCTTCATTGTGACCGCGCCGATCATGACCTACCCGATCGCCGTGGATCTGCCGCAGCGGGTGATCAACCCGCCGCCGCAGCTCAAGGAACCGCCGCCGCCGATCGAGCTGCGTGTGGATGCCAGCAACCAGGTGTACTGGAACAACAGTCCGGTCAACGTGGCTGAGCTGCAGCAGCGCATGGAAGAGGAAGTACAGAAGGATCCGACCAACCAGCCGGAACTTCGCATCGACGCCAATCCGGATTCGGAGTACGAGGTCATGGCCAAGATTCTGGCCCAGGCCAAGAACGCCCGCATGCTCAAGATCGGTTTCGTACAGTAATACGCAACACCAAGTCATGACGCGACTGGAAAACGCCCTCGAGCAATCGGGGGCGTTTTTTTTGCCCGGCGTTCTTCGCCCGCGCGCGCAGTCGCTGGCACTCGCGGCTCTCCTTAATGAAACCCCGGCGCTGTGGGCAAGCCGGGCACCGTGTTGCCGCCTGTTGCGATGGTAGTTGTTGGACATGCCGAGGGCGTGCGCAATGACGCTCCTGCGGTAGCCGGCGGAGCCGCCCTCTTGCTTTATACGCACCCGACAAGGTGCTGCGCGGGGCCGCCTGTGTGGTGCGGTTGCGGGATGCAGGTGCCCCTACCCTTGGCGCGGGTGGCTTGGAGAGCACCGGAAGCGCGGCCTTTTCAGATGCTTCGCCACGGCAGTACGGACGTGCGCACCCACCACGTGGCCGCCGCACGCGTACGCGCAGCGGCAGGGAGCACTTCTTTCTCCGTGGCAGGTGAAGCAACCTGCGCGGAGCACGTGCCTTTCCTGCACCGCCTGGCCGCCCGCCGCTTTGAGGGACGCGTGCAGCCCGCAGAGACTGCGAAAAAGATCTGCTCCAAAGTGCGAGCAATCCCCGCCCACCAGTGGTGGACGAGGTAGAAGCGCTGCCGCGCTGGTGCGGTGAGCGGCAGACCGGTGAAACGCCTGCGTGCCGGAGCGACCCTCAGGCGTTGCCGGATTCGGCCGTGCTGATCGCGGCGAGATAGCCGCCGACGGTGGTCTCCAGCCCCTCGTACAGGGCTTCGCTGATCAGCGCGTGGCCGATGGAGACTTCCTGCACGCCGGGCACGTGGCGCAGGAACGTGGCCAGGTTGGCCTGCGACAGATCATGGCCGGCATTGACCCCAAGACCGGCGGCCTGCGCGCGGCGCGCGGCGTCGGCAAACACCGCAAGGGTGGCGGTTGGATCCCCTTCGGCAAAGGCTTCGGCGTAGGGGCCGGTGTACAGCTCGACGCGGTCGGCGCCGAGCGCGGCGGCCTGGGCGATGGCGGGATTGCCGGCATCGACGAACAGGCTGACCCGGCAGCCGTAGCTTTTGAGTGCGGCGATCAGCGGGCGCAGGCGTTCCCCATCCCGGGCGAAGTCGAAGCCGTGATCGGAGGTCAGCTGGCCATCCCCATCGGGTACCAGGGTGGCCTGGGCCGGGCGGGTCTGCTCGCACAGCGGCAGCAGGCCCGGATAGCCCTCGCGCGGCGGGGCGAACGGATTGCCTTCGATATTGAATTCAACCCCGTGCTGCTGGGTCAGTGCGGACAACGCCAGCACGTCGTCGGCGCGGATATGGCGCTGGTCCGGGCGCGGATGCACGGTGATGCCGTGCGCACCGGCGCGCAGACAGGTCATCGCCGCCCGTACCACGTCAGGCTCCCCCCCGCCGCGCGAATTGCGCAGCACCGCGATCTTGTTGACGTTGACGCTGAGGAAGGTCATGGCTGCGGGGATTCCCGATCCGGCGTTGCCGGCTGCACTGGGGGAGGCGGAGCGACGGTCGGTGCGGCGGCATCGACGCGGAACTGTTCGCGCAGTGCCTGCAGTTCCGCCGGATGCAACGCACGCGGTGCATCGGTCAGAGCGCCGCCGATACGGGCGGCATACAGGCCCTTCACCCACAGCAGCGCAAACACCAGCGATGCCAGCAGCGAGAGCAACAGCAGCCAGGTCTGTGTGGCCGAGATGGCGAGCACGAACGCACCCAGCGCGAGCAGCAGGAACAGCCAGTACATGACGATCTCCCGGTAGAGGGAAGGAAGTGTAACGGGGCGGGCCGGCACGGTTCCACGTGCCGCCGTCGCGTATCAGAGCAAGGGGGACGCCAGCCGTGCGAATGCTTCGGGCAGACGCTGGCGCCACAGCGAACGGCTGCGGTTGGGCTGCACCTCGACGGCACGGTCGAACTCGGCTTGCAGGATGGCGTCCAGTTCGGCGGTCAGCTGGCGGTCGCTGTACATCATCGACAGCTCGAAATTCAGGCGGAAACTGCGATGGTCGAAATTGGCGGTGCCGACGATGCAGGTGCTGTCATCGGCGATGAAGGCCTTGCTGTGCAGCATGCGTGGGCCGTATTCGTAGATGCGCACCCCCGCTTCGAGCAGCTCGTCGAAATAGGAACGCGCGGCAAAGGTGACGAATCGCGAGTCGCTGAGCTTGGGCACCATCAGTCGGGTATCCAGCCCGCCGAGTGCGGCCGAGGTCAGCGCCATGCGCGCGGCCTCGCCCGGCACAAAGTACGGCGTCACCAGCCACACGCGCCGCTTGGCTTCCTGGATGGCGGCCACATGCAGGCGGTGGATCGCCTCCCAGGCCGAATCCGGCCCGGACACCAGCACCTGCGCGTTGATCTGGCCGCACTCGCGGGCCGGCACCGTGGCCGGGAACAGGTCGCCGCGCTCGAAGCGTTCCGGCGCCTGGCCGGTGGCGTAGATCCAGTCCTCCAGAAACACCAGCTGCAGGCTGTGGACAACATGGCCGCGGATGCGCATGTGCAGGTCACGGTAGGCGTTGGCATTGCGGCTGTCGTCCTCCTCGTCGGTGACGTTGATGCCGCCGGTGAAGGCGATCTCGCCATCGACCACCACCAGCTTGCGGTGGGTGCGCAGGTTCAGCCATGGCCGTTTGAACGGCTTGAGCAGCTGCCGCGGATGGAACCAGGCCACCTCGCCGCCGGCGTCCAGCAGCGGTTGCAGGAAGCGGCGCCGGATCTTCGAGGAACCCACCGCGTCGAGCAGCAGCCGTACCTTGACCCCGGCGCGGGCGCGCGCGACCAGCGCATCGCGCATCGCGGTGCCGGCGTGGTCGGGCTCGAAGATGTAGTACTCCAGATTCACATGGCGGCGGGCGTCGCCGATGGCGGCCAGGATCGCCGCATAGGTCGCCGCGCCATCCACCAGCCAGTCCACCGCGGTCGCGGTGCTTGGCGCCAGCCCGGTGGTCGCCTGCCCTACCCGCGCCAGTTCGGTGCAGCGGGTATCGGGCGGACAGACCGCCTCGTAGGTGCCCATGCCCGCGCGTGAACGGCCGCGGCGCAGGCGCTGGCGCACGATCTTCTGCGGACCGAACAGGTAGAACACGAACAGGCCGATGTATGGCAGCGCCGCCAGCGACAGGATCCAGCTCAGCGTCGCGACCGGCTCGCGCTTCTGCAGCACGATGTAGCCGGCCAGCACCAGCAGATAGGCCACATAGGCCACCGCCAGGATCTGCCCCCAGTGGGGAATGCTCGACAGGCTTGTCCACAGCTCTTGGAGGGTTTGGCGCATGGGCCGATTCTAGCTGCGGGTGGGAGGCGCGCGCGGGGAGCTGATGTTGCGTTGCGTCAATTTGTACACAAGTGTAATATACCGGGATGGATAAACAGCTCCCGGCAGCCAGCGGCTACGCCAGCATCGATGAGAAGCTGGCGATCAGCAGCGCTCGCCATCCCGGCTTTCCCCGTGACCAGGCCATGCTGGCGCGGCTGGTCAAGCTGGTGCACAAGCTGTTCTGCGATCACGGCAACGCCTTGTTGCGCGATTACGGCATCAGCCATCCCGAGTACAACGTGCTGATGATGCTCGACGGCTCCGAAGCGGGCCTGAGTCCGTCGCAGATCAGCGAGGCCGCCAGCGAAAAGTCCTCCAACGTCACCCGCCTGATCGACCAGCTGCTGGCCAAGGGCCTGGTCAGCCGTGAACCCAGCGGGGAAGACCGCCGCAAGCTGGTGGTGCGGCTTACCGCCGCCGGCGAGCAGCTGATCGAAACCGTGATGCCGGCGGTGATCGCGCAGCTGCAGCGCTTCTTCAGCGGAGTGGAAGCACAGGAGCTGCAGCAGATGGAAGCCCTGCTCACGCGGGTGCTGGTGGGGCTGGAAACCCGGGCATGAGTACGCATCCGGCTGAGTGCGCGCCGGGTGCCGGGAAGCTGTCCCGCTGGACCGGCACGCTGCGCCACGCCATGACCGGCGAGGGGGCGGTCTGGGCCTACATCGGCAAGGTGCTGGTGGCCCTGTACCTGTCCGGCTGGATCGCGATGCGGCTGGGGATGAGTTCGCCGGGCACGGCGATGATCACCGTGCTGGTGGTGATGAACCGCAATACCGGCATGGTCCTGGCCAAGGCGTTCTATCGCGGGCTCGGCACCGTGGTCGGCTGTGCGATGGCGGTGCTGATCGTGGCGCTGTTTCCGCAGAGCCCGGTGATGCTGGTGACGGTGATGGCGCTGTGGGCCGGCTTCTGTGCCGGCGGCTCGGTGTGGAGCCGCGGCATGGCCTCCTATGGCTTCGTGTTGGCCGGCTACACGGTGGCGATGATCATGCTGCCGGTGATCCACCAGCCCCAGCACATCCTCAACAGCGCGCTGGAACGCACCGGTGAAGTGCTGCTGGGCATGGCGGTGACCAGTATCGTGTTCGACGTGCTGTGGCCCAACCGCCTGCGCGCCGGCCTGCGCGCGGCCGATGACGGCAACCTCAACGACTTCCTGGATTTCGTTGCCGGTGCGATCGGCGGGCGGCTGCAGGGTTTCGAGGTGATCGAACGCACCCAGAGCCGCGTGGTGCAGGGCGCGCTGCAGTTCGAGGAGCTGCGTGCCACCGCGTATTTCGACGATCCGATCCTGCGCAGCCGCAACGGCCAGCTCAAACTGATCAACCAGCACTTCATGGCCGCGACCTCGCGGTTCCAGGCGCTGCACCACCACATTGACCGGATGCGGCGTCGCGGCGAGGACGAGGTGGTCGCCGCGGTGCGCAGCGTGCTGCAGCCGCTGCCGTTGCT
>NZ_BAZI01000140.1 GCF_001310775.1 Stenotrophomonas pictorum JCM 9942 | reverse complement strand
CGCGAGCGGCCAGTTCGACTGGGCCCGCGAACGGCTGCGGGTGCTCAGCGCGCCGACGCGTCGGAGCTGGTCCGCGAATACGAGGATCTGCGCCGCAGCCAGAAGGACGGCCTGGATGATCCCCAGCGCTACGGTGTGGCCATCGCGCAACTGCGGGACGGCGGCAGCAACACCCGGCAGGCGCTGGAGGATCTGCAGCAGCTGCACGCCACCTACCCGGACAACCTGTGGGTCAGCCTGGCCCTGGGCGAAGCCGAGTCGCGCAGCGGGAAGCGCACCGAGGCCAACCAGCGCTTCGATACGCTGCTGCAACGCCTGCCGCGCAACCGTGCGGTGGCGCTGACCTACGCCCAGGTACTCAACGAGCAAGGCGGCGCCGAGGCAGGCAAGCGCGCCCAGAGCATGCTGCGCCCGCTGCTGGCCCGCTCGGGCGATGACCCAGTGTTCCAGCGGCTGTTCGCCCGTGCCTGCGAACTGGCCGGAGACCCGGTGCGTGCCAGTGAGGCCTACGCCGAGGCCGCCTATCTGAATGGTCGCCCGGAACAGGCGCTGCTCCAGTTCGAGGCCCTGCTCAAACAGCCCGGACTGGATTACATCAGCCGCGCCCGCGTGAATGCGCGTATCGAGTCGATCATGCCCACGGTGCTGGAAATGCGCCGCCTGGGTGTGCGTGACCCGGACATGTCACGGAACTGAATCACGCCGCCGCGTACCGCCGCCGGAAGTCTCATCCGATGTCACAAACCGGTCATCAAACCGTAGTCTACTGGGCGCACTCCAGATTGATGGGCTCTACGGTAGGCAGACGTGCAGAAACGCATCCTGATAGTCGACGACGAACCCGCGATCCGTGACATGGTCGCTTTCGCCCTGCGCAAGGGCGAGTACGACCCGGTCCACGCCGGCGATGCGCTGGAAGCGCAGACCGCCATCGCCGACCGGGTCCCGGACATGATCCTGCTGGACTGGATGCTGCCCGGCACCAGCGGCCTGGAACTGGCCCGGCGCTGGCGCAAGGAGGCCCTCACCCGCGACGTGCCGATCATCATGCTCACCGCCCGCGGCGAGGAGAACGACCGCGTCGGTGGGCTGGAAGCCGGCGTGGACGACTATGTGGTCAAACCGTTCTCCGCACGCGAGCTGCTGGCCCGCATCCGGGCGGTGATGCGCCGCACCCGCGATGACGATGAGGACGGCAGCGTGGCCATTGGCCCGATCCGCATCGACGGCGCTGCCCACCGGGTGTTCGCCGGCGAGGCGCCGGTGCCGATCGGCCCGACCGAATACCGCCTGCTGCATTTCTTCATGACCCATCCCGAACGCGTCTACACCCGTTCGCAGCTGCTGGACCACGTCTGGGGCGGCAGTGTGTATGTGGAAGAACGCACCATCGATGTGCACATCCGCCGCCTGCGCAAGACGCTGGAGCCGTTCGGTGCGGAGAACATGGTGCAGACCGTGCGCGGTGCCGGCTATCGCTTCTCGGCCTCCATCTGAGCGGCTTGATGCTATAACCAGCAGTCATTTCGACGGATCCATCCGCACCACCCGAGAACGCAATGCCCCGCCAATTCCGATCCGCCTGGTTGAAGACGCTGGCCGCCGTGGCCGCGCTGTTGTTGCTGGCCGGATTGCTGGGCGCACTGGTCGGCCACGTCGGGCTGACCGTCGCGGCCGCCGCGCTGGGAATCCTGGCGTGGCACTACTGGCGCCTGCGGCAGGTGCTGCTGCGCCTGACCGCGCGCCAGCGCTGGGAAACCATCAACGGCAATGGCGTCTGGAACGAACTGGACCGCCTGCTGTACCGCAACCAGCAGGAGATGCGCGCGCGCAAGCGGCGCCTGCTGCAGATGCTGCGCAGCTACCGCGCCGCCGCTGCCGCGCTGCCCGATGCGGTGGTGGTGGTGGACCGCAACACCCAGCGTGTGCAGTGGTTCAACGAGGCGGCGACCACCCTGCTCGGCCTGCAGCATCCGCACGACATGGGCGCGGCGCTGGTCGAACGCCTGCAGCCGCTGCCGCTGGCGCACTGGCTGGCCGGTGGCCGCAACGCCGAGCCGATCCTGGATGCCAACTCGCCGGTGGATTCGGGCATCCGCCTGCACTTGCGGCTGATTCCCTATTCGGACCACCACTGGCTGCTGGTCGCCCGCGACGTCACCAAGCTGCTGCATCTGGAGCAGGTACGCCGCGATTTCGTCGCCAATGTCTCGCACGAGCTGCGCACGCCCTTGACCGTGGTACATGGCTATCTGGACATGATGGAGCCGGAGGATTTCCCCGGTACCGGCCCGATGCTGATGGAGATGCGCAAGCAGTCCCAGCGCATGGCGCAACTGGTGGAAGACCTGTTGACGCTGTCGCGGCTGGAATCGCAGCAGCACACCGAACTGGAAACCGTGGCGATGACGCCGATGCTGGTGTCGCTGCGGCGCGAAGCCGAGGCGCACAGCCAGGGACGCCATACCATCAGGATCGAAGACAACGCCGGGGTGGACCTGGCCGGCTCCAACAAGGAACTGCACAGCGCCTTCTCCAACCTGGTCACCAACGCGGTGCGCTACACCCCGGCTGGCGGTCGCATCACCCTGACCTTTGCCCGCGAGAACGGCGGTGCGGTGCTCGCCGTCACCGATACCGGCTATGGCATTCCGGCCAGCCACCTGCCCCGCCTGACCGAGCGCTTCTACCGCGTGTCGAGCAGCCGTTCGCGCGAAAGCGGCGGCACCGGACTGGGCCTGTCCATCGTCAAACACATCCTCGGCCTGCACCAGGCACGCCTGGAAATCCGCAGTGAAGTCGGCCAGGGCAGCACCTTTGCCTGCCACTTCGATGCTGAACACGTCCGCCCGCGACCGGCTCCGCTGTCGCCAGCTCTCACGGAAGATCCCCCGGCATGACTCCTCCCGTTTCGCCTCCGTCGCCCACGTTTGTCAGCACCGATCCGCTGCGCGATCCGGCGCTGTATATCAACCGGGAACTGTCGCAGCTGGATTTCAATTTCCGCGTGCTGGCCCAGGCCATGGACGCGCAGGTGCCGCTGCTGGAACGGCTGCGCTTTCTGTGCATCTCCTGCACCAACCTGGATGAATTCTTCGAGATCCGCGCCGCCGCGGTACGCCACGCGCAGGAGTTCGGTTTGCCCCCGGCACCGGACGGCCTGGGCCCGCAGGCCATCCTCGGCGCGATCCACGACCGCGCCGCCGAACTGGTCGAGCAGCAGTACCACTGCTGGAACGAGGTGCTGCGCCCGGCACTGGCCGAGGCCGGCGTGGGCATCCTGCACAACCGGACCTGGACGCCACGCCAGCGCCGCTGGCTGCGCGCCTATTTCCGCAACGAGATCATGCCGGTGCTCTCGCCGCTGGGACTGGACCCCTCGCACCCGTTTCCGAAGATCCTCAACAAGTCGCTGAACATCGTCGTGGTGCTCAAGGGCACCGATGCGTTCGGCCGCGCCGGCCACTTGGCGCTGGTACGTGCGCCGCGCTCGCTGCCACGCATCATCCAGCTGCCCGAATCGCTCGGCGGCCCGCAGAACTTCGTGCTGCTGTCGGCGGTGCTGTCGGCCTTCGTCGACGAGCTGTTCCCCGGCATGGATGTGCAGGGCGCCTACCAGTTCCGGGTCACCCGCAACTCCGAGCTGGTGGTGGACGAGGAGGAAGTGGAGAACCTGGCGCTGGCGCTGCGCGATGAACTGGCCGACCGTGGCTACCGGCCGGCGGTGCGGCTGGAGATCGCGCACGACTGCCCCAAGCCGATCATGCAGACCCTGCTGCAGAACTTCGGCCTGCCCGAAAACGCGGCCTACCGCATCGACGGCCCGGTCAACCTCAACCGGGTGATCCAGGTGTATGACCTGCTCACCCGGCCGGACCTGAAATACCCGCCGATGTCACCGCGCGTGCTCAAGACCGCCGAGGGCATCTTCGAGAGCGTGGCCGGCAACGACATCCTGCTGCACCATCCGTTCGATTCGTTCAGCACCGTGCTGGACCTGATCCGCGAGGCTTCGGTGGATCCGAACGTGCTGGCGATCAAGCAGACGCTGTACCGCACCGGCAAGGATTCGGGGATTGTCGAGGCGCTGATCCAGGCCGCGCGCAACGGCAAGGACGTCACCGTGGTGGTCGAGCTGCGCGCGCGTTTCGATGAGGAGGCCAACCTCGGCCTAGCCGACCGCCTGCAGGACGCCGGCGTGCAGGTCGTCTACGGCGTGGTCGGTTACAAGACCCACGCCAAGATGCTGCTGATCGTGCGCCGCGAGGGCCGCAAACTGCGTCGCTACGTGCACCTGGCACCGGCAATTACCACAGCGGCACGGCCCGCGCGTACACGGACCTGAGCCTGATCACCGCCAATGCCGACATCGGCAACGACGTGCACCTGCTGTTCCAGCAGCTGTCCGGCTGGCGCCGAAGATGAAGCTCAAGTGCCTGCTGCAATCGCCCTTCACCCTGCATGCCGCTGATCAAGCGCATCGAACGCGAGACCCGGCTGGCGCAGGAGGGCAAGCCGGCGCGCATCATCGCCAAGATGAACGCCCTCAACGAGGCCCAGGTGATCCGCGCGCTGTATGCCGCCTCGCAGGCCGGCGTGCAGATCGACCTGATCGTGCGCGGCGCCTGCACCCTGCGCCCCGGCGTCCCGGGTATTTCGGACAACATCCGCGTGCGCTCCATCGTCGGGCGTTTCCTGGAGCACAGCCGCGTGTACTGGTTCGGCAACAACGGCGCCCCGGAGCTGTTCTGCGCCAGCGCCGACTGGCTGGAACGCAACCTGCTGCGCCGCGTGGAAACCTGCTTCCCGATTCTCGATGCGGAGGTCGCCCGCCGCGTGTATCGTGAAACCCTGCAGAACTATCTGGATGACAACCTCAACGCCTGGGAACTGCAGGCCGACGGCCGTTACCGCAAGTGCGCGCCAGGCAACGGCGAACCGCCGCATTCGGCGCAGATGACGCTGCTGGCCGGCGTCTGAGGCGCCGGCCAGCAACGGCTGTCATCAGCAGGTGACGGCCGCGCACGGCCATCGGCTACCATTCCGCCATGCCACTGTCCTCCACGACTCCCCCGCCCCTGCAGGAAGGCGACCTGCTGGCCGCCATCGACCTGGGCTCCAACAGCTTCCACATGGTCATTGCCCGCTATCTGCTGGGGCAGCTGCGCGTGGTCGACCGCCTGCGCGAAACCGTGCGCATGGCCGATGGCCTGGACGGCAAAGGCGGGCTGTCACCGGAGGCACGGCAGCGCGCGCTGGAATGCCTGGCCCGCTTCGGCCAGCGTATCCGCGACATCCCGCCGTTGCGGGTGCGCGCGCTGGCCACCAACACCGTGCGCAAGCTGCGCTCGCCGCTGGCGTTCCTGATGCCGGCTGAAACCGCGCTGGGCCACCCGATCGAAGTGGTCAGCGGCCGCGAGGAAGCACGCCTGATCTACCTGGGCGTGGCCCACGCGCAGCCACCGCACCCGGGCCAGCAGCGGCTGGTGATCGACATCGGCGGCGGCTCCACCGAATTCATCATCGGCCGCGGCTTCGAGACGATCGAACGTGAAAGCCTGCAGGCCGGCTGCATCGCCAGCACCCGCCGTTTCTTTCCCGGCGGCAAGCTGAGCAAGAAGCGCTGGAAGGACGCGCTGACCGAGATCGGCGCCGAGTTCCAGCCGTTTGCCGCCAAGTACAAGGTGCAGGGCTGGAACGAGGCGCTGGGTTCGTCCGGCACGCACAAGGCGATCAGCGACATGTGCGCGGCGATGAAGCTGAGCAAAGGGGCGATCACCGCCGAGGCGCTGCCGCTGCTGCGCGAGGAACTGCTGCGCGCCAAGCACATCGACGAGATCGACCTGCCCACGCTGTCCAACGAGCGCAGGCCGATCATCGCCGGTGGCATCCTCGTGCTGGAGGCGGCGTTCCAGGCGCTGGAACTGCAGAAACTGCAGGTCAGCAAGGCCGCGATGCGTGAGGGCATCCTCTACGACATTGTCGGCCGTGCCAGCGAGAACGACCTGCGCGATGAATCCGTCGCCGCGCTGATGCACCGCTACGGCATCGACAGCACGCAGGCGCAGCGCGTGGAGGCTACTGCGCAGCGTCTGTTCGAACAGGTCGCCGCCCTGTGGAATCTGGAAACCGATGATGCGCTGATGCTGGGCTGGGCCGCACGCCTGCACGAGATCGGCCTGGCCATTGCCCACAGCGGTTATCACACCCATGGCAGCTACATCCTGGAGAACTCGGATATCGCCGGTTTCTCACGGCAGGAACAGCAGCTGCTGGCGGCCCTGGTACGCACCCACCGCCGCAACGTGCCCAAATCCGCCTTCGAGGCCCTGCCCGACCGCCTGCTGATGCCGGCCCGGCGCCTGGCCGCGTTGCTGCGCCTGGCCGTGCTGCTGCACCGTGCCCACGAAGCCGATCCGATTCCGACCCTGGAACTGTCGGCAGACGGTGACAACCTGTCGCTGGTACTGGCCCAGGCCTATATCGATGCTCGCCCGTTGCTGCGCGCGGACCTGATCGGCGAGGTCGACGGCATGACCGGCCTAGGTATCAGCTTCAAGCCATTCATCGCCTGAGCACGGGCCGGCTGTCACAGCGCCGGCATCTGCGCGACATCCTGCCGCCACACCCGCCCGGCATCCTCGGCTCAAACGCCGGAGGCCGCCATGCGCTTTGCCATCGTCACCGAGACCTATCCGCCGGAGGTCAACGGCGTCGCCCTGACGGTACAGGGGCTGGAACAGGGCCTGCGCGCACGGGGCCATGCGGTGGAGGTGATCCGCCCGCGCCAGGGTGCGCATCCGGCCGCCACGCATGAACTTCTGGTGCATGGTGCGCCGCTGCCCCGCTA
>NZ_BAZI01000139.1 GCF_001310775.1 Stenotrophomonas pictorum JCM 9942 | reverse complement strand
CGCAGGCCAACGAGCGCCGCCAGTTCGGCCAGACCATCGGCGAGTTCGGGCTGGTGCGCGAGAAGATTGCGCAGATGACGGTGGACTGCTTCGCCGCCGAAAGCGCGGTGTGGATGGTCGCGCACCTGATCGACAGCGGCCGCAGCGACTATTCGGTGGAAGCGGCGATGAGCAAGGTGTTCGCCAGCGAGGCGGTGCAGCGCGCCTGCTACGAGGCACTGCAGATCGCCGCCGGCAACGGTTTCATGCGCGAGTTCCCCTACGAGCAGATGACCCGCGACACCCGCATCCTGTCGATTTTCGAAGGCACCAACGAGATCCTGCGGCTGTATGTGGCGCTGTCCGGGCTCAAGGGCGTGGGCGCGACGTTGAGTGAACTGCAGAGCGCGGTCGGCGGCATCTTCAACGATCCGATCAAGGGTTTCGGCGTGCTCGGCGACTACGCCGGGCGCCGCATGCGCGAAGCCACCGGCTATGGCACCGACCGCATCGCCCATCCGCTGGCGCCGGAGCTGCGCAAGCTGGCGGCGCTGTGCGAGAAGTACACGGTCGAACTGTCCAAGGTCTCGGACCGGCTGCTGCGCAAGCACGGCAAGCACATCGCCGATCAGCAGCACGCGCAGAAGCGCATCGCCGATATCGCCATCGATGTGTTCGTCGGGTTGTGCGTGCTCTCGCGCGCCGACAGCCTGGTCAAGCAGTCACACCCGGCCGCCGGAGAAGGGGTCACCATCGCCGGGCTGTTCGCCCGCCAGGCACGCCGCCGTCTGGCCCGCAACGTGCGCGGGCTGGAGCGCAACGAGGACGCGCAGGTCGAGCAACTGGCCGCTTCGGTACTGGAACGCGGCAACTACGCTTTCGACGTGCTCTGAGAGGAATCAAAAGCGCGGGCCGCTCCCGGCGACGGTCGGGGGTGACGGGGGAGACCCGCCGGTTCAGATGCGCTGCGCGTTCAGGGCCTTCTCGATGTCATCCAACGGGATGTTGGTCCAGTCCTTGACGATCTCGGCATGCAGCCGCGCCTGCACCTCCTTGTGCAGCTGTGGCCGGATCTCGCCCAGCGACACCGCATCGGCCACCAGCACCAGCCGCTCGAAGTGGTGTGCCAGCGCCTGCCGGTTCAACCAGTCGGCAAGCAGCTTCACAAACGCGGCCTCACCGGTGTCGTTCTCTTTGGGCTGCAGGCCCGAAGGACCGACATTTTCCGTATCCAGCGTGGGGGTCGGATCCTGATGCAGCTTGAGTTGGGTTTCGGTCCCCACATTGCGCAGTACGCGTACGCTGCGGCCATTGGCCACCACAACCCAGGTACCTTGAGGAATCAGCGACATCTCATCACCTTGCAGACTTGGGGCAGGAACCGCAGCCTAACGGGGCCGATGTGAGGCTCCTGTCCCGGCCCCTGACCACCCGGCGCGGCACGCCGTTTAGGCCGGCACCGGGCGCTTCCCGTACACTGGCAGCCCTCGCCGCCGTCATTCGACTGTCCGACGGGTCCGGCGCGAGCCGCCCGTTTCCGCTGCCCTTGCACGCCACGGCACTTCCTCCCGTCTCGGCAATGGACCGGCACATGATCAAGACCGATATCACCCCCACGCTCGAACACACCGCGTTCGATTTTTTCTACGCGTTCGCCCGCTTCGAGTTCTGCATGAAGGAAGCCGGCTACCTGAAGTCGGACAAGCCCGGCAAGAAGGCCGAGCCGAACTGGGACAAGTTCGTGCGCAGCAACCGCACCCGCTACACCTTGTCACCCGATGCGCTGGCGCTGCTGGAAGCCGGCCCGCAGCAGCAGATCAGCACCTCGCACGGCAAGCTGGCCTGGCGCGAGATCGAGTTCGATGAGAACGAATTCGAACTGCAGGCGGTGGCGATCCTGCTGCGCGCGGCACGCAACAATGTCTTCCACGGCGGCAAGCGCGGCAACAGCGGCTGGGACGACGTGAACCGCACGATGCGGATCCTCACCCACGGCAAGACCGTGCTGGATGAACTGGCGCAGTTCGCCAAATTCGTCGAGTACAACCGCGGCTGAGCGCACGGCCGGGGTGAACGGTGCGCACCGGCTCAGCTGCCGGAGACGCCATCCTCGGCCCACACCCCTTCCCTGCGCACGCGCCGCATCAGCCCGCGACTGTGGCGGTCCATGCCGTGCACCCGTACTGTGGCGCCGTGATGGCGCAGCCGCGTGACCACCTTGTCCAGCGCCGCCACCGCGGTGATGTCCCACAGCCGCGCACCATCCAGGTCGATCACCACCCGGGTACCGGGCAAGGTCCGTGGATCGAACGCGTCGATGAACGGATCGGCCGAGGCGAAGAACACCTGGCCAGTGACCCGGTAGGTGCGCACACCGCCGGTGTCCTCGATGCGGATATCCAGCAGCTGCGCCACTTTCAGCGCGAAGAACACGCCACTGAGCAGCACGCCCACGCCCACACCGGCGGCCAGGTTATGGGTGCCCAGGGTGACCGCCACCGTCGCCAGCATCACCACCCCGGACAGGCGCGGGTGCCGTCTCAACGCACCGAAGCTGCGCCAGTCGAAGGTGGAGACGCTGACCATCACCATGATCGCGACCAGAGCGATCACCGGCACCTGCGCCATCCAGGGTTTGAGCAGCACCATCAGCATCAGCAGGAACACGCCGGAAAACAGGGTGGACAGGCGGCCGCGACCGCCGTATTTCACATTGCCCACGGTCTGCCCGATCATGCCGCAGCCGGCGATGCCGCCGAACAGGCTGCTGGCGATATTGGCCGCACCCAGACCAATGCTTTCACGGTGCTTCGGGCTGGGCGTGTCGGTCAATTCGTCCACCACGCGCGCGGTCATCAACGACTCCAGCAGTCCCACCATCGCGATCGCCAACGCAGGCATCGCGATGATCCGCAGCGTCTGCAGGTCCCACGGCACCTCGGGCAGCCCCAGCCACTGTGGCAGCGCGCCCGGCAGCTGGCCCAGGTCGGCCACCGTGCTCACCGGCAGTTGCAGCAGCACCGCCAGCAGGCTCAGCACCACGATGCAGATCAGCGGTGAGGGAATCACCCGGACCCCGGGCAGCGGCAGGTATGGCAACCCGTAGATGATCGCCAAGCCCAGCCCCAGCAGCGCCCAGGTCGCCGCATTGGCCGCCTCCAGATGCGGCAGCTGCGCGGCGAAGATCAGGATGGCCAGCGCGTTGACGAAGCCGGTGCGCACCGAGCTGCTGACAAAGCGCATCAGCACATCCAGTCGCAACGCGCCGAACAGCACCTGCACCGCGCCGGCCAGCAGTCCGGCGGCGAACAGATAGGGCAGCCCATGCGCGGACACCAGCGGCGCGGCCACCAGTGCCACTGAACCGGCCGCGGCGGTGATCATCGCCGGGCGCCCGCCAAACACCGCGATCACGATGCTGAGCACGAACGAGGCGAACAGCCCCACCTGCGGGTCCACGCCGGCCACGAAGGAGAACGCGATGACCTCGGGAATCAGCGCGAACGTGGCGACCGCGCCGGCCAGCAGCTCGCGCAGCGGATGGGCACGCCACTGCGCCAGTTCGGATCGGAGAAAGGACATGGATTGGGCAGCCTGGAACAGCGGACGCGCGTAACCGACGGCGCGGCGGCGGCCCGCGGGCCGGAAAGGGGGCGGATTATGCGGCCTGGCTGGGCTGCGGACAAAATTCGCCCGCGGTCACGCAAGTCCACCGCCAGCTCGGCACGACTTCCCCCCGTTCCGGGTGACCTTGAATGCGGGCCCGGTCAGGTACGATGCACGCCCCTTCCCAACGCCACCGGTGCTGCGGCGCTCCGCCACCCGGCTTCGATCTCCCATGCCCCACTACACCGGCCCGCTGCTCACCCGCCCCCTGCTCGAGCGGCTGCGGACGGCGCTCAACAACGGCGCCCAACAGATCCACGCCTCGTTCGATCTGGGCCGCAGCGAGACCGCCGTGATCCTCGCTGAGGACGGCTGGCAGTGGCACGGACAGCGCTTTGCGTGGCCGGACAAACTCAAGGACCGTACCATCTATTACTGGGATGGCGATGCCTTCAGCGCCGCCTCGCGGTTCGGCAGCGCGCTGTACAAGCTGGTGCCTACCGACTGGGGTATTCCGACCTTCGAGATCGACGGCATCAAGATGCTGGTCAGCGCGCAGCTCTCGCCGCTGGACGATGCGCGGCGCAAGGTCGCGCTGGTGGAGCCGCGGGGCAAGCAGCTGCTCGACACCTGCGGCGGCATGGGCTACTTCGCCGCCTGCTGCCTTGCTGAAGGAGTGGCCGGCATCCGCTCGTTCGAGAAGAGCAGCGAAGTGCTGTGGCTGCGCACGCTCAACCCGTGGTCGCCCGACCCGGAAGCCGCTTCCGCACACGGCCGGCTGCATCTGGCCCACGGCGATGTGTCACGCGAAATCGAACACCTGGCCGATGCCTCGATGGATGCGGTGCTGCACGACCCGCCGCGCTTCGGGATCGCCGGGGAACTCTACTCGCAGGTGTTCTACGATCAGCTGGCGCGCGTACTGCGCCCCGGCGGCAAACTGTTCCACTACACCGGCGCGCCGAACAAACTCACCAGCGGCCGCGACTTACCCCGCGAAGTCGCCAGCCGCCTGCAGAAAGCCGGCTTCAAGACCGGGCTGGCGCTGGACGGGGTGCTGGCGGTGCGACGCTGACCGCAACAGGGCGGCGGCGCTCCACCGCCCCGGCACAGCGCTTCAAGGGCCGGGCTTGATCGCGATCTTCAACACGCCGTCGCGCTGGTGCGAGAACAGATCGTAGGCGGCGACGATGTCGTCCAGCGCGTAGTGGTGGGTCACCAGCGCCCCGAAATCGGCGCGTCCGGACGCGACCACGTTCATCAGCCGACGCATGCGCTCCTTGCCGCCCGGGCACAGTGCGGTGTTGATCCTGTGGTCGCCCAGGCCCGAGGCGAACGCCGCCAGCGGAATCTTCAGGTCCTCGGAGTACACACCGAGGCTGGAAAGCGTGCCACCGGGCTTGAGGATACGCAGCGCCGATTCAAACGTACCCTGCGTACCCAGCGCCTCGATGGAACTGTCCACGCCGCGACCGCCGGTGAGCTTCATGATCTCGTCCACCACATCGCAGTTGCGGAAATTCAGCACCACGTCGGCCCCCATCGCCTTGGCGATCTGCAGCCGGTGCTCATTCCCATCGACGGCGATGATGGTCGAGGCCCCCAGCAGCCGCGCCCCGGCGGTGGCGCACAGGCCGATCGGACCCTGCGCGAATACCGCCACCACATCGCCGATGCGGATGTTGGCGTTCTCCGCCCCCTTGAAGCCGGTGGACATGATGTCCGGGCACATCAGCACCTGCTCGTCGCTCAGCCCGTCGGGAATCGGCGCCAGGTTGGCCTGCGCGTCGGGCACCAGCACATACTCGGCCTGGGTGCCGTCGATCATGTTGCCAAAGCGCCAGCCGGCGGTGGCCTTGTAACCGTGGCAGCCGCAGCGGCCGCTGGCGATCAGGTAGCTGCCATCCTGCGAGGCCACCCCGTCCTGCGCGGCGTAGGAATTGAAGTTGGGGCAGATCGCCCCGGCGATCACCCGCTGCCCTTCGGTGTAGCCCTGCACCGCACTGCCGAGCTTCTCGATCACCCCGACCGGCTCATGGCCGACGGTCAGTCCTTTGGCGACCGGGTACTCGCCTTTGAGGATATGTACATCGGTCCCGCAGATGGTGGTGGTGGTGATGCGGATCAGCGCATCGTTGGGACCGACATCAGGGATGGGTTTGTCGGCCAGCTCGATACGCCCGGGCTCAACGAATACGGCAGCTTTCATCATGCTCATGATGCATTCCTCAGCGAGGGAAGGGGCCCGGCCGCCACCGGTCGGGCCGAGCATACTCCCGGCGTGGTAACGGCCTGTTGACGGCACAAGCCACCTCGCCAGCCCAGTGCAGGCCGCCCAAACCCCGGGCGCCGGGAAGTTCCCCTCCCCGCGCACACGGGCTGCGCCAAACCCGCCACGCCGGCATGCCCCTTGCCCGCACACCCCGCAGACGCGCTCACATCGACGTTACGCCGGGATCACGCCAACAGCCATCGCGCACAAAAAAGGCACCGGAGTGGAAACTCCCGGTGCCTTCCATGGTCCCACCAGCAATCACATTCGTCACCCAAGAGATTGCTGGGGAAGAACTTCTCTCTGACGGCCCGCCGCGGTTACTCGCAGCGTTACTCACATTCGCCAGAAGGGGACTGGATTCGAAGCCTGACGATCGCTGTGAGCCGTGGAGCAATGGTCCCACGCTGTACAGGAAAGTACTATTCCAGTCTTCTTCATCGTGCCGCGCTTGGGGCTCACCCCCATGGGCCGTGGGGACAATTGGACAGGGGACGTAGCCGATGGCCGCCACACAGAAGCCGGGACGCGATGGCGTCAAGTATTGGCGAGCCGTCGACGCCATTGAGGCGTTGGGCAGCGCGTCGCTGGCCGAGGTTGAGGAGTGGGACCTGTCGCACCACCCTCACGACCCGTTGGGCAACGCCCGCGCCGACCTGGAGCTGTTCACGGTCAACTCGCCCAGTCGAGTGCACTACAACTACTCGCGCACGAACTGGCGAAGTGACCAGGATCACCCGCACGACCGCTTGTTCAAACTGGTCGATCCCGGCCCGCCGCGGCGCACCCGCTACGTGCTGTTCAATCCAGCGGATCACGGGCACGTAGCCCTGCAAAAGGGTGGCGACGGAAAGTGGAAGGTCCTGCCCCTGGTCATCCATGACCAGGGGCAGGTGGAGGCAGATGCGCAAGCGGGGGCGTTCGCCGCTCCAGTGGATAGCGACCACGACGCCCGCGTTTGGGCGATGCGCGCCGTGGCCCAGCGCCGCGGCGGTAA
>NZ_BAZI01000138.1 GCF_001310775.1 Stenotrophomonas pictorum JCM 9942 | reverse complement strand
GCCTCTCGGGTGAACTCCAACGCCAGCCGCCCCGGCTGGCCGATACCGACCAGGGCATCGTCGCAGCCGGCCTCGCCCAGACGCTCGACCAGGCCATCCGGGTCGCTGTCGTCTTCGGTGAGCTGGTACTTCAGGGTGAAGGTGTATTCCATCGTGCTACTCCTCGGCACCGCCTTCAGCCTCGCGCTGCTTGCGATGCGTGGTGCAGTTGTCCACGACACGCCGCAGAGCGCGTGCGTGGTTGCCAGGGTTCTTCGGCGTGCTCCATACGCTGGTGATGCAGAACTCGCCGCAGCGACACTCCTCATCGTTGTATGGGCAATAAATCCGCCCCCAGGCGTGGCTGCCACCGACTTCGACGCGCCAACCTGCCCTTCGGCGTGCCTGAGAGCTTCCTCGACCTCCTTCTTCGGATGAGAGGGACGGGCCATCAGTGATCTCCAGTATCGGGGTGACCGGCCTAGGTTGTCAAGTGACAACCTAGGCCGCCATTTCAGACCGTCGCGCTCAACACCGGCACGACCACATGCTCCGGCATCAGCCTCGGCACGTAGGTCTGCCCGTCGATCCAGGCATCAACCATGTTGGCCCACTCCTGCAGCATGTGACGCCGCTGCTCGGCGTACTCGGCCTTGTTGTAGACCGAGCGCGAGGAGCGCCCGCTTTCCTCATGCGCTAGGCACTTCTCGATCCAGTCGCGGTTGAAGCCCACCTCGTTCAGCAGCGTCGAGCCGGTGCGACGCAGATCGTGCACGGTGAACGGTTCCAGCGGCAGGCCGGCGGCCTTGGCCCGCTCTGCCACGATCTGCGTGACCCGGTTCAAGGTCGCATGGGACATGCAGCGGTCGGAGTCGTAGCGCGACGGCAGCACGAATTTCGAGCCGGCTGCGCAGGTATGCAGCGCCACGAAGATGTCGAGCGCCTGGCGCGACAGATAGACCACGTGCGGATTGCGCCCTTTCATGCGCTGTTTCGGGATCGTCCAGGTGGCGCTCTCAAAATCGACCTCGTCCCACGTGGCCTCGATCAGCTCGCTTTTGCGCACCAGCGTCAGGACGATCATCCGCAACGCCAGCCGGATGGTCGGATAGGTGGCCACCGACTCCATCTGCCGCGACATCAACCGGATTTCCAGCGGTGACAAGGCACGATCCTTCGGCACGAAGGTCGCGATCGACGCCGCGCCCACGTCGTCGGCCGGGTTGTCCACCTTCTCGCCGTGCAGGATGGCGAAGGCGTAGACCTGCTTCACGATGTCGCGGATGTGGACCGCGGTGGCAGGCGCGCCGCGCGCCTTCACCTTGTTGCAGAGGGCGCGCAGGTCATCGGCCGCGATTTCGTTGAGCTGCCGGTTCTGGAACGCCGGCAGGATGTCCCGATCGATGATGCTCTTGCGCATCGCCTTCGTGCTGTCGGCCATCCGGGCGCCCGCCAGCCACTTTTCGGTCATGTCGCCAAAGGTCTTGGCGGCGGTCAGTCGGCGCTTCTCGCGCTGCTTCTCCAGCGCGGGGGATTTACCCTGGGCGACGGCCTTCTTGGCGTCGATCAGCTTTTCGCGGGCCAGGGCCAGCGAGATGCCTGCCGGCCCGTAGCGGCCGATGGTCAGCGTCTCACGGCGACCGTTGAGACGGTAATCGTAGCGGAAGGTGACGGTACCGACGGGCGATACCGTCACGTACATGCCATCGCGGTCAAAAGCCTTATAAGTCTTGGGCTTAGGCTTGAGGTTGCGCAGTGCGGTGTCGGTAAGCATCGAGGTTTTTCCTCCTGTTCGTGACGGCTTTTACCGTCAGGGGCCAGGAGACCTGCTGATGCTCGGAAAGCCGCATGAAACAAGCTTTCCCGAGGAGACTTTTACCGTCAAAGACCGGTTTAGTCTGGATAGTAAACGGGAGGGTCTTAATCCAGCCCCCGGTTCGTACCGTCAGTTCTACCGCCAACCTGTTTTGCTGGCCGGCGATAGTCACCGATAGCTGTCGTGACGCATTTCCTTCTAAATCAACACGTTATGACAGAATTTCGATAGCTGGCGATAGTCTCCGAAGGACCTGATTTCACTCCCACTCGATCGTCGCCGGCGGCTTGCCGGAGATGTCGTAGACCACGCGCGAGACGCCACGCAGCTCGTTGATGATGCGGTTGGACACGCGGCCGAGAAAATCGTATGGCAGGTGCGCCCAATGCGCGGTCATGAAGTCGATGGTCTCCACCGCACGCAGTGCGATCACCCACTCGTAGGCGCGCGCATCGCCGACCACGCCCACCGACTTGACCGGCAGGAACACGGCGAAGGCCTGGCTGGTCTTGTCGTACAGATCGGCGGCACGCAGTTCTTCGATGAAGATCGCATCGGCCTTGCCCAGCAGTTCGGCGTACTCGCGCTTCACTTCACCGAGGATGCGCACGCCCAAGCCCGGGCCCGGGAACGGATGGCGATAGACCATTGCACGCGGCAGGCCGAGCTCGACGCCGAGGCGACGCACTTCATCCTTGAACAGCTCGCGCAGCGGCTCGACCAGCTTGAGCTTCATGTCTTCCGGCAAGCCTCCCACGTTGTGGTGGCTCTTGATGACGTGTGCCTTGCCGGTCTTGCTGCCGGCCGACTCGATCACGTCCGGATAGATCGTGCCCTGCGCCAGCCACTTGGCATTGCTGAGCTTGTTCGATTCTTCGTCGAAGATCTCGACGAACAGGTTGCCGATGATCTTGCGCTTGGCTTCCGGATCGCTGACACCTTCCAGTGCCTTGAAATATCGGTCGGCCGCGTTCACGCGCACGACCTTGACGCCCATGTTCTCGGCCATCATCTGCATGACCTGGTCGCCTTCCTGGAAGCGCAGCAGGCCGGTATCAACGAACACGCAGGTCAGCTGGGTACCGATGGCCTTGTGCAGCAGTGCGGCAACCACCGAGGAATCGACGCCGCCGGACAGGCCCAGGATCACCTCATCGCAGCCAACCTGCTCGCGCACGCGGGCGATCTGGTCGTCGATGATGTTGGCCGCGGTCCACAGTGTGGCGCAGCCGCAGATCTCGGTGACGAAGCGCTTGAGCAGCGCCGAGCCCTGCTTGGTGTGGGTCACTTCCGGGTGGAACTGCACGCCGTACCAGCGCTTTTCCTCATTGGCCATCGCGGCCACCGGGATTCGGTCGGTCACGGCGGTGACGGCGAAGCCTGGCGGCACGTGGGTGACGTGGTCGCCATGGCTCATCCACACATCCAGGCGCGGCTCGCCGCCGTGGTCGGACAGGCCGCCCAGCAGTGCGTCATTGCCCAGCAGCTTCACCTCGGCATGGCCGAACTCGCGCTGGTCGGCGGCTTCGGTGCCACCGCCCAACTGCTTGGCCATGGTCTGCAGGCCGTAGCAGATGCCCAGCAGCGGCAGGCCGCTGTCGAACACTTCCTGCGGCGCAGCCGGCGCGCCGGGCAGCGTGGTGGTTTCCGGGCCGCCAGACAGGATGATGCCCTTGGCACCAAAGGCAGCGATCTCGGCCGGATCGTGGTCCCATGCCCAGATTTCGCAATACACGCCGAACTCGCGGATACGGCGGGCGATCAGCTGCGTGTACTGGGCGCCGAAATCGAGGATGAGGATCTTGTCGTTATGGATGTTGGTCATGTCGCCAATGCAGGTGCAATTCGGAAAACGGATGGCGGATACGAAAAGAGGGACACGCGAACGTCTCCCTCTTTGCGTCGGACTGGATCAGCCCATGCGGTAATTCGGTGGCTCCTTGGTGATCTGCACGTCGTGGACGTGGCTCTCACGCTGGCCGGCACCGCTGATCTTCACAAACTTCGGCTTAGTGCGCATTTCTTCGATGGTGCCGCAACCCACGTAGCCCATCGTAGCGCGCAGACCGCCCATCAGCTGATGGACGATGCCACCGACCGGACCGCGGTAGGGCACGCGACCTTCGATGCCTTCGGGCACCAGCTTGTCGGCATCGGCCGAATCCTGGAAGTAACGGTCCTTGCTGCCTTTTTCCATCGCCGCCAGTGAGCCCATGCCGCGGTAGCTCTTGTAGCTGCGGCCCTGGAACAGCTCGGTCTCGCCCGGCGATTCCTCGGTACCGGCGAACAGGCCGCCGATCATCACCGTCGAGGCACCGGCGGCCAGCGCCTTGCCGATGTCGCCCGAATAGCGGATGCCGCCATCGGCGATCAGCGGAATGCGGTCCTGCAGCGCTTCGGCCACCAGGTCGATCGCGGTGATCTGTGGCACACCCACGCCCGCCACCACACGCGTGGTGCAGATCGAGCCCGGACCGATACCGACCTTGACGCCATCGGCGCCGCAGTCCAGCAGCGCCAGCGCCGCATCACCGGTGCAGATGTTGCCGCCGATAACCTGCACGCCCGGGAAGTTCTTCTTCACCCAGCGCACGCGGTCCAGCACGCCCTGCGAGTGGCCGTGCGCGGTATCCACCACCAGCACGTCGACACCGGCGGCGACCAGCGCCTCGACACGGCGATCGGTGTCACCGCCCACACCGACCGCGGCACCGACCAGCAGACGGGTCGAGGTGTCCTTGGCGGCGTTGGGGTTGTCGGTCTTCTTCTGGATGTCCTTGACCGTGATCAGGCCGCGCAGTTCAAACGCGTCATTGACCACGAGCACCTTTTCGATACGGTTCTTGTGCAGCAGCTGCAGCACTTCATCCGACGCGGCGCCTTCCTTGACCGTGATCAGGCGATCCTTCTTGGTCATGATGTGGCGGACCGGATCGTCCAGCTCGGTCTCGAAGCGCATGTCACGGTGGGTGACGATGCCGGCCAGCTGGCCGCCGCCATCCACCACCGGCACGCCGGAGATGTTGTGGGCCTGGGTCAAGGCCAGCACGTCGCGGATCGAAGTTTCCGGGCCGACGGTGATCGGGTCGCGGATCACGCCGGACTCGAACTTCTTGACCTTGGCCACTTCGGCCGCCTGCTGCTCGAGGCTCAGGTTCTTGTGGATGATGCCAATGCCGCCGATCTGGGCCATCGCAATGGCAAGACGGGCTTCAGTGACGGTATCCATCGCCGCCGAGACAACCGGAAGCTTCAACCGCAGATCGCGCGTCAGGCGCGTGCCGAGATCGACGTCCTTGGGCAGGACGATGGAATGGGCGGGGACGAGCGAAACGTCGTCGTATGTGAGTGCTTCAGCTGGATGCGCAGCATCGGCGTACCCGATATGTGGGGAAGCGCGACATTTTACCCTTGTTTGCGCGCCGATGTCAGGGGGACGCAGGGGGCAACGCTGCAAATCAGCGTTGCACGGCCCCGCCTCCTCGACCTCGGTTCAGCCGTTGGCCTCGGCCGCCTCGATCGTGTTCTGCATCAACGTGGCCACGGTCATCGGACCGACGCCGCCGGGCACCGGGGTGATCCAGCTGGCCCGCTGCGCGGCCGCCTCGAAACCGACATCCCCCACCAGACGGCCATCGTCCAGGCGATTGATACCCACATCGATCACCACCGCCCCCGGCTTGACCCACTCGCCGGGAATCAGCTGCGGGATCCCCACCGCGACCACGAGGATGTCGGCATTGCGCACCGCCTGCTCCAACACCTCGCGCGGCGTGAACTTGTGGCAGCTGGTCACGGTGCAGCCGGCGATCAGCAGCTCCAGCCCCATCGGCCGGCCGACATGGTTGCTGACCCCGACAATGGTGGCGTTGCGGCCACGCACCGGCTGGTCGGTATGGCCCAGCAGGGTGGTGATGCCCCGCGGCGTGCACGGCCGCAGGCCGAACTGGCGCAGGGCCAGATGCCCGACGTTCTCGGGGTGGAAACCGTCCACATCCTTGCGCGGATCGATGCGCTGGATCAGCCGGCTTGCATCGGGGATGCCGGGCAGCGGCAGCTGGATCAGGATGCCGTGGATCTTCGGGTCGGCATTGAGCTGGTCGATCAGCGCCAGCAGCTGCGCCTCCGTGGTGCACTCGGGCATGTCGTAATCGAAGGCCTCGATGCCGACCTTCTCCGCCGCACGGCGCTTGTTGCGCACGTACACGGTCGAGGCCGGATCGCCCCCCACCAGCACCACCGCAAGCCCGGGGCGCGAACGCCCGGCCGCCAGGCGCGCATCCACCCGCAGTTTCAGATCATCAAGCAGCTCCTCGGCGATACGGCGGCCGTCGAGGATGCGGGAAGTCGCCACGGAGGCGTCAGCGGAAGCGGTCATGGGCGTGGGGGCAGCAGCAGGGACCGGGTATTGTCCCTGATTCCGCCATGTCCGACACCTGCCACCTGCCCTGAACGCAGGATCAGCCGCGCCGGGAACAGAACGCCGCGTAGTCGATATAACCGGGAAACTCCATGCCCGGTGCACATACCGGGCACGCCGGATCGGCATGCACGCGGGTTTCGCGGAAGCGCATCTGCAACGCATCAAAGCGCAGCAGCCGTCCGGTCAGCGGCTCACCGATACCCAACAGCAGCTTCAACACTTCCGCAGCCTGCATCACCCCGGCCAGACCGGGGAGTACGCCAAGCACCCCCGCCTCGGCGCAATTGGGTGCGAACTCCGCCGGCGGCGGCGCCGGGAACAGGCAGCGATAGCACGGCGCACGCCCGCGCTGCCGGCCGGCATCGAACACACTCACCTGCCCGTCGAAGCGCTCGATCGCGGCATAGACCAGCGGCGTGGCGTGCTTGATGCAGGCGTCATTGAGCAGGTAGCGCAGCGGGAAATTGTCCGAGCCATCCAGCACCACGTCCACCTCCCGCATCAGCGTATCGATGTTGCGGGAGGTGACCCGCTGCGGGATCGCCTCCACCTCGATATGCGGATTCAGCGCCAGCAAACGCTCGCGCGCCGAGACGACCTTGGGCTGGCCAACGCCGGCATCGGTATGGATGATCTGCCGGTGCAGATTGCTGCGCTCGACAACGTCGTGATCGGCGATCCGCAAATGACCCACGCCAGCAGCCGCCAGATAGAACGCTGCCGGCGCGCCGAGCCCGCCCGCCCCCACCACCAGCACGCGC
>NZ_BAZI01000137.1 GCF_001310775.1 Stenotrophomonas pictorum JCM 9942 | reverse complement strand
CCCCGGGCGCCCGCTTCTCGGCCATCACCGAAGGCGTGAACCCGGCTGACGTGTCCGGCACCGGCCGCCACGGCGCCGTGACCAAGGAAGACATCGTCAACTTCGCTCGCAACGGTGGCATCGGCAAGGCCGGCGGCGCCCGTCCGGAAGAACGCGTGCCGATGACCCGCATGCGCAAGCGCATCGCCGAGCGTCTGATGCAGTCGAAGAACTCGACCGCGATGCTGACCACCTTCAACGAAGTCAACCTGGCCAAGGTTTCCGCCGCGCGCAAGGAACTGCAGGAAGAGTTCGTGAAGGCCCACGGCATCAAGCTGGGCTTCATGAGCTTCTTTGTGAAGGCCGCCGCCAACGCGCTGCAGCGCTTCCCGCTGGTCAATGCCTCGATCGATGGTGACGACATCATCTATCACGGCTACTCGGACATCTCGATCGCCGTGTCCACCGACAAGGGTCTGGTGACCCCGGTGCTGCGCAACGTCGAGCGCATGTCCTTCGCCGACATCGAAAAGGCCATCGCCGACTACGCCAAGAAGGCACGCGACGGCAAGCTGTCGCTGGAAGAACTGCAGGGCGGCACCTTCACCGTCACCAATGGCGGCACCTTCGGCTCGCTGATGTCGACCCCGATCGTCAACCCGCCGCAGAGCGCCATCCTCGGCATGCACACGATCAAGGATCGTCCAATCGCCGAGAACGGCCAGGTCGTGATCGCCCCGATGATGTACCTGGCCATGTCCTATGACCACCGCATCATCGATGGCAAGGACTCGGTGCAGTTCCTGGTGGACATCAAGAACCAGCTGGAAAACCCGGGCCGCATGCTGTTCGGTCTGTAATCCCTCCGGCCCCTCGCCCGCAATGGCGAGGGGCTTGGCTTTGCAGGCTCGCATCACCGTCCTCTTCCCGGCGCCAGGCGCCAGCGGCCCGCCTCCGGGCCGACGGAAAGCAACAAGGAATTATCAATGGCTGAACAATTCGACGTCGTCGTCATCGGTGCCGGTCCTGCCGGCTATCACGCCGCCATCCGCGCCGCCCAGCTCGGTCTGAAGACCGCCTGCATCGACGCAGCGCTGGGCAAGGACGGCAAGCCGGCCCTCGGTGGCACCTGCCTGCGCGTGGGCTGCATCCCGTCCAAGGCGCTGCTGGATTCCTCGCGCCAGTTCTGGAACATGGGCCACATCTTTGGCGACCATGGCATCAGCTTCAACGACGCCAAGATCGACGTCGGCGCGATGGTTGGCCGCAAGGACAAGATCGTCAAGCAGTTCACCGGCGGCATCGCCCAGCTGTTCAAGGCCAACAAGGTTGCCGCCTACTACGGCTTCGGCCAGCTGCAGGCCGGCAACGTGGTCACCGTCAAGCAGCACGACGGCAGCACCGTCGAGCTGAAGGGCACCAACGTCATCATCGCCGCCGGTTCGGATTCGATCGAGCTGCCGTTCGCCAAGTTCAACGGTGACACCATCGTCGACAACGTCGGCGCGCTGGACTTCACCGAAGTGCCCAAGCGCCTGGCCGTGATCGGCGCCGGTGTGATCGGCCTGGAACTGGGCAGCGTGTGGAAGCGCCTGGGTGCGGAAGTGACGATCCTGGAAGCCATGCCGGAGTTCCTGGCCGCTGCCGACAGCGAAGCCGCCAAGGTCGCCGCCAAGGAATTCAAGAAGCAGGGCCTGGACATCCAGCTCAACGCCAAGGTCTCCAAGACCGAGGTCAAGGGCAAGGAAGTGCTGGTCACCTACAGCGACGCCAGCGGCGAGAAGACCATCACGGTCGACAAGCTGCTGGTCGCCGTGGGCCGTCGTGCCGCCACCAAGGGCCTGCTGGCCGACGGTACCGGCGTGCAGGTCAACGAGCGCGGCCAGATCGTGGTCGACGACCATTGCCACACCGGCGTCGACGGCGTGTGGGCGGTCGGCGACTGCGTGCGCGGCCCGATGCTGGCCCACAAGGGCTTCGAGGAAGGCATCGCGGTGGCCGAACTGATCGCCGGCCTGCCCGGCCACGTCAACTTCGACACCATCCCGTGGGTCATCTACACCGAGCCGGAACTGGCCTGGGTCGGCAAGACCGAGCAGCAGCTCAAGGCCGAAGGCATTCCGTACAAGGCCGGCAGCTTCCCGTTCGCCGCCAACGGCCGCGCAGTGGCGATGTCCGAGCCGGCTGGCTTCGTCAAAGTGCTGGCCCATGCCGAAACGGACCGCATCCTCGGCATGCACATGGTCGGCGTGAACGTCTCCGAGCTGGTGCACGAAGGCGTGCTGGCGATGGAGTTCAGCGGTTCGGCCGACGATCTGGCCCGCATCTGCCATGCCCACCCGTCGCTGTCGGAAGTGGTCCACGACGCGGCCATGGCCGTTGGCAAGCGTTCGATCCACAAGGCCAACTAAGCTCCACGGCCTGTGTGCAGAAGCTCCGCCCCGGCGGGGCCTTCTTGCTTTTGAAATCCTCTGATCCCGCCCCTGTTCATAGACGGAATCCGAACACCTCTCCCCATCCATCAGGAACAACCATGAAGTCCATCTGCGTCTACTGCGGCTCCAATCCCGGCGCCAAGCCATCTACATGCAACGCGCCACCGAACTGGGCACGCGCATTGCCAAAGAAGGCCTGCGGCTGGTGTACGGCGGCGGCAGGACCGGACTGATGGGCGCGGTGGCCGACGGCGTGCTGGCCGCCGGCGGCGAAGTCACCGGCGTGATTCCGCAGCATCTGGTGGACATGGAAGTGGCGCACAAAGGCGTGACCACGCTGGAGATTGTCGGCTCGATGCACGAGCGCAAGTCGCGCATGTTCGACCTGTCCGATGCCTTCGTCGCCCTGCCCGGCGGCTTCGGCACCGCCGAGGAGATCTTCGAGATGCTGACCTGGCGCCAGCTCGGCATTGGCAAGAAGCCCTGTGCCTTCCTCGATATCGACGGCTTCTACGCACAGCTGATCGGCATGATCGACACCATGGTCAGCGAACGCTTCCTGCATCCGGAACAGCGTGATGATCTGTGGCACGGCGAAGATCCGGCGCGGATGCTCGAATGGATGCGCGCCTACTCGCCGGCGCAGGCCAGCAAGTGGTTCGACGAGAAGCTGCGCGCCGCGTTGCGGTAAGTCACTGGCACGGCGCAACGCGAGTGGCTGGAAAGCGCCCGCCTCCGGACGTGGCGCGGCCGGGAGAAAACGCAATCCGTTGCGTTGATGCTACCGCGCCGGGGATCACCCAGATCGATCCTCTTCAGGCCTGCCGTTCAAGCACAGTGAGCGCCCGTCCAGAACAAGCCCGCATCGGCGGGCTTGTTTTTTTTGTATATCAAAGCTGCTGCAAAGTGGCCTGGCGCGGAGCGGGATACCCCAGCAGATATCCCTGCCCGTAGTTGCAGCCCAGCTGCTGCAGGGTCTGGCGTTGCTGCTCGGTTTCCACGCCCTCGCCGATGGTTTCGATACCCAGGGTCCGGGCCAACGACAACACTCCGTCCACCAGTGCCAGCGTGCTCTTGCCGCTCTGTGCGTGCAGTCCGGCGACAAAACTGCGATCGATCTTCAACGCGCTGATCGGAAAACGATGCAGATAGGACAGCGCCGAATACCCGGTTCCGAAATCGTCCAGCTGCACCACCACGCCCCGCTCCCGCAACTGGTGCAGGGTCTGCAGCGTACGCGGTGCATCATCCAGCAAGGCCGTTTCGGTGATTTCAATGCGCAATCGATCGGCATCGGCACCTGCTTCTTCGATCACTGCCAGCAGGCGCGGCGCGAAATCCGCCACACGGAAATGCCGGGGCGAGACATTGACCGACACGTAGCCACGCGCGGTGCGGGCCAGATCCTTGACCACCTGTTCATAGATCAGCCAGTCGACCTGCTCGATCAGCCCGCTCTCCTCGCCCAGCGCGAGAAACTGCCCGGGCAACAGCAGGCCGCGCTGTTCGTGCGGCCATCGCAGCAAGGCTTCGTGACCGATCAGGCGACCATCCTCCAGTGACACGATGGCTGGTAGAAGGGCACGAAATCACGATTGTTGATCGCACGCCGCAGATCGGACTCCAGCTCCAGGCTGCGCATCGCTTCCTGATGCATGGCGGCATCGAACACCACACAGCGGTCCTGGCCTTTCACCTTGGCCCGGTACATCGCCGCATCGGCATCCCGCAGCAGATCCGCGCCGGAGGTGTAGCGCGGGTGCCACAACGCGATACCCACGCTACCGGAAGGAAACAGCTCGCGCCCCTCCACCCACATCGGCGCCTCGAGCACTTTCAGCAGACGCCGCCCCAGATCCATGGCCGCCACAGCACCACCGTCACAACGCACCACCAGCGCGAACTCATCGCCTCCCAGGCGGGCGACGACATCATCGGTGCGGATCATCCGCACCAGCCGTCGCGCGACCTCCACCAGCATCTGATCACCTGCGGCGTGGCCGATACTGTCATTGACCCATTTGAAGCGGTCCAGGTCCAGGAACAACAACGCGAAAGGCGGGCCAGCGCCCAGGCGCGCATGGGCAATGGTCTGCTCAAGCGTCTGCTGCAGATGCATGCGATTGGGAAGACCGGTCAGCACGTCGTGCAAGGCAAGGTGGGTGAGCCGCTCCTCCGCGCGCAGACGTTCACTGATCTGCCCGAGCAGCTTCTGGTTGACCTCCCCCAGCTCGTAGGTGCGCTCCACGACCCGGCGCTCCAGTTCCGAATGGGCATCGAGCAGGCGGCCGCGATCACGCTGACGGGTCAAGCTGTTGCCGATATTGCCGGCCACAAACGCGAGAAGCCGCTGGTCCTGCGCGTTGAAAACCACGTCAGGCGAATAGCTCTGAACCGCGATCACTCCCATGATCTCGTCATCGTTCAGCAGTGGTACCCCCAGCCAGCAATAGGAAGGCGTACCAAACTCGCAAAGTTCACCGTTGGCGATCAACCGATCAATATCCTCGCGCATGGCCAACAACGGCTGTCCCCGGCGGATGGTGTATTCGGTCAGGCCGCCACTGAACGGGCGTGAGGTTTCCCGGGGTCTTTTCTCATCCACGGAGTAGACGAAGTCCACCCCATCGCCGGTGGCGTTCACCAGGGCGATGTAGAAGTTCCGGGCATCGAGCAACGTGCAGATCACCGCGTGCAGCTGTGCATGGAAATCGGCCTGGCTGTTGCAGCTCATGGCCAGCTCGGAAATCCGGAACAGCGCCGTCTGCACCATTTCAGCGCGACGGCGCTCGTTGATTTCCGCCTGCAGACTGCGGTTTGCCCGCTCCAGCTCCAGCGTGCGCCGCTGTACGTGCTGCTCCAGCCGCACATGCGCCTGCCGCCGGTCCATGGCGGTCAGGATGTGCTTGGCAACGAAATTCAGTACCGCGCGATCCTCGTCCGAGTAGCGGACCTCGAGCTGGTAGCTCTGCACCACGATGGCGCCGCACACCCGCCCGTTGCGCCACATCGGCACCCCCAGCCAGTCGGCACTTTCCAGCCCCTCGGCCTTGTCACACCGTGAATCGATATTTCTCAGCAGCTCACGCGATGGGCCACTCATCACCTGGCCATGCCGCAGCACGGCGAAGGTCAGGCTGGCCGGCATTTCCTCGTGGCGATAGCTGCGTTCGGGCTCGGGGATGAAATCGTCCTGGGTGTCCACGAAATACAGAAAGCGCAGACTGCTCTGCTGCTCGTCGCATTCGACGATGTAGCAGTTTTCCGCGTACATCAGCGAGCCGAGAATCTGATGGAAATGCGCCAGCATTTCATCGAAATCCAGATCCGAACCGGCCAGATCGGCGATCTCGAACAATGCCTTCTGCAAGCGTTTTGAGCGCTCCAACTCCTGGATCCGCAGCTGCTGGCGCAAGGTCATCAGTACCGTGGTCACCAGCGCCCGCGCCGTACCCAGCCACGCTTCGCGCTGCTCGTGCGCCACGGTTTCAGTGAGCTCGGCGATCAGCGCAATCCGGGTGCCGCTGTCGGCATGCGTCCACGAGGTCGAAACACGCAGGGGAAGATCACCCGTCATCGCGGCCCCCTCCAGCTGCTGTCGCACCGCCGACTGCAGCGCATCGCGATCCGGCGGACTGGTACAGCCGCCGGCAGCGAGCACCGCGTCCTCCCACGCCAGCGCCACCGTACTTCCGGCGGGGAGCAGTCCCTGCAGGGTCGCGACCACGCGGGCCGTGGGGGAATCACTGTCCGCACGCGGGTGGGCGGCAAGGATATCAAGCGGGCTGTAGAGCATACATCCGGTCTCTTTGGCTCCCAAACTGGATGGGCTCCCCTGATCCGCAGCATACCGTCACCCACGCGGATATACAGGGCCGGGCAAAAGTTCTTTATCTGAATCCGCAGGAGCCGACTCGCCGGCCGGCTAGGCATCCACCCGAGGAATCATTAGGCTGGGAAAGTGGATACCGCCGTCCAACCTGTTTCCGACGAAACGCTGATGCTGGCCTATGCGCGTGGCGATGGCGACGCGTTCGCCGAGCTGTATGCCCGCCATCGGACCCGCCTGTTCCACTACTTGCTGGGCCAACTGCGTGACCGCTCGCTGGCCGAGGAACTTTTCCAGGATATCTGGCACAAGGTCATCAACGCCCGCGGCAGCTGGCAGCCGGAGGCCGCCTTCGCCACCTGGCTGTTCCGCATCGCCCACAACCGGCTCAATGATCACTGGCGGGCCGCCAAGCACCGCCCTGCGGCACCGGCCGATGCAGACGAGCGCACAGCGCGACTGGCCGATGTACGCACCCCGGAACTGCTGGCCGATGAGCACATCCGGCGCCAGCAGTTGCAACAGGCGCTGGCGGAACTGCCGACCGAGCAGCAGGAAGTGGTCATCCTGCGCCTTGAGCAGGAGCTGAGTCTGGAAGAAATCGGGCAGATCACCGGCGTGGGCCGGGAAACCGTCAAATCGCGACTGCGTTACGCGATGGACAAGCTGCGCGCGAGGTTGAACGAATGAAGATCTCCGACAGGCTGACCCCGGAAGAACGCGAACTCGCCCGGCTGCTGGGGCAACCGCGCTCCAGCGAGCAGCCCGGCGCCGAGCTCGACGCCCGGATCCTGGCAACGGCGCG
>NZ_BAZI01000136.1 GCF_001310775.1 Stenotrophomonas pictorum JCM 9942 | reverse complement strand
GGCGCTGGTCGCCGCTCGCCCTGCGGTGGCCTCGACCATCATGGGTATCTTTTCCAAGGAACAGGTGCAGCGGCTGAAGGCGGCAGGGATCGCCTGGTTCGCCTGCGCCACAACCCTGGATGAAGCCATGCAGGCGCAAGCGGCCGGTGCCGATGCGGTGGTCGCGCAGGGCATGGAGGCCGGCGGTCATCGCGGCGCGTTCGATGCCGCGCAGGCCGAGCGGCAGATGGTGGGCCTGTTCGCGCTGCTGTCGCGTCTGGTCGATCATTTGCAGGTGCCGGTAATCGCTGCGGGCGGCATCGCCGACGGGCGCGGGGTTGCAGCGGCATTGATGCTGGGCGCCAGTGCGGTGCAGGTGGGCATCGCGTTTCTGGCCGCCGATGAGTCCGATATCCCGGTTGCCTGGCGGCAGGGCTTGGCCGCCGCGGAGCCGGAGGCCACCTGCGCGACCCGGGCATTCAGTGGCCGTCTGGGACGTGCGCTGGCTACTGCCTATGTGCGGGCGGCCGACGCGGGCGATGTACCGCCGCCGCGCCCATATCCGGTGCAGCGCGGGCTTACCGCCCCGATGCGGCAACAGGCTGCTATCGACAACCGGCTGGACGCGATGCAGGCCTGGGCCGGCCAGTCGGCATGGATGGCGCGCAGCGCACCGGCGGCAGGAATCCTGCGTTCGCTGTGGACGCAGGCAAGGGAATTGCTGTGAGCGGAATGTTCTGCAACGGCGAGCCGGTGGATGCGGCGCTGGTCAGTGCGGCGCTGGTCAATTACGGGCACTTCACTTCATTGCAGGTACGCGGCGGCGCGGTACAGGGCTGGGCGCTGCATATGCAGCGATTGCAGCAGGGGACGCGCGAGCTGTTCGACGCGACGCTGGATGAAGGGCAGTTGCGGGCTTGGTTGCGGCAGGCATTGCAACATGGCGAGCTGGTGGATGCCTCGGTGCGGATCACGGTATTCGCGCGGGATTTCGACTTCCGCCGGCCATTGCGCGCAGTACCGGTGGATGTGCTTATAGCGGTCGGTGCACCGGCCGCGAGGCCGGCCCTGGCGCGCTCGGTGCTGCCGCTGGCCTATCAGCGTGATCTGCCGCATATCAAGCATCTTGGAACGTTTCCGCTTTTCCACCATCGCCGCCAGGCCGTGCAGCAGGGTTTCGACGACGCGGTATTTGTCGATACGGCCGGCCGGATCAGCGAGGGCAGCACCTGGAACATCGTTTTCTGGGATGGCGCCCAGGTGGTCTGGCCGCAGGCGGCGGCTCTGCGCGGCACCACCGAACAGCTGCTGGTTGACGGCCTGCAGTGGCAAGGTGAGCGGCAGCTCCGCCGGGAGGTGATGCTGGATGCGCTTGCAGCGTTCCGCGGTGCCGCCGCCTGCAACGCAAGCGGTGTGTGGTCGTTGGCGCGGATCGGCGATCAGCGCTTCGGCGGCTCGGACGAGTTGCTCCTGCGCTTGCAGCAGGCACAGGCCCATGCCGCCTGGCAGCCGCTGTAGGCGAGGGTGCCGGTTCAGTTTTTGCGGGTGGCCGGGGTTGGAATGGAGCAATAGCGCCGCTATAATCGCCGGCTTACCGCGCCATCCTGGCGACTGGGCAACAAAGGAAAACGACCATGGTCAAGATTCGACTGACCCGCGGCGGCGCGAAGAAGCGTCCGTTCTACCACATCATCGTCACCGACGTCCGTAGCGCCCGCGACGGCCGCAACATCGAGCGCGTCGGTTACTACAATCCGGTTGCCCAGGGTGCAGAGCAGCGCATCGTGCTGGACATCGCCAGCGTCGACAAGTGGGTTGCCAACGGCGCCCAGATGACCGACAAGGTCCGCAACCTGTACAAGGAAGCGACCAAGTCTCAGGCCGCTGCGGCCTGATTCTGACGGGCCACGCGAAAGCGTGGCCCAGTCACAAGTCATGAAGAAAGATTCTGAGCGCCGGATCCTGCTGGGCAGGGTTGCCGGCGCTTTTGGTGTGCGCGGCGAAATAAAGCTCGAGTCCTGGACCGAGCCGCGTTCCGCTATTTTCAACTACCAGCCTTGGATTCTGCGTACTCCTGCAGGGCAGGAATCCGAGTTGAGCGGCGTACGTGGCCGTGATTCCGGCAAGCATCTGGTTGCGAGCTTCCCGGGCGTGACCGACCGCGATGTGGTCGAAGCCATGCGTGGCACCGAGGTCTATGTCGCCCGCAGTGCGCTGCCACCGCCCAAGCCCGACGAGTATTACTGGGTCGACCTGGAAGGTCTGGACGTGCAGACAGTGGAGGGGGTCAAGCTGGGGCAGGTCTCGCATCTGTTCAGTACCGGCTCCAACGATGTGCTGGTGGTGCGCGGCGACCGCGAGCGCATGATCCCGTTCGTGATGGACGACTTCGTCAAATCGGTCGATTTCGATGCCGATTTGATCGTCGTCGACTGGGATCCGGAGTTCTGAGTCCCATGCGTGTGGATGTGATCAGCCTGTTTCCGGAGTTTCTGGCCCAGTCGGCCGCGCTTGGCGTGGTCGGGCGGGCCCAGGAGCGCGGCTTGCTGGAGCTGCATGGCTGGAATCCGCGCGATTACGCCGAGGGCAATTACCGGCGGGTGGATGACCGTCCATTCGGTGGTGGCCCTGGCATGGTGATGCTGATCGAGCCGCTGCGGGCTGCGTTGGCGGCCGCGCGTGCCGCCGATCCACAGCCGGCGCCGCTGATCTACCTCAGCCCGCAGGGGCGTCCGCTGAGCCAGGCCAAGGTCCGGGAACTGGCGGCGCTGCCACGGATGATCCTGCTCTGTGGTCGCTATGAGGGCGTGGACGAGCGCTTTATCGCCAGCGAGGTGGACGAGGAGATCTCTATCGGTGATTACGTGCTGTCGGGCGGCGAGCTGGGCGCGGCGGTGATCATCGACGCGGTGACCCGCCTGCAGGAGGGAGCCTTGAACGACGCCGAATCGGCGGTGCAGGACAGTTTCGAGGGCGATGGCCTGCTGGATTGCCCGCATTACAGCCACCCCGCCAGCCATGCGCTGGGGAACGTGCCGGAAGTGTTGCGATCAGGAAACCATGCCGCCATTGCCCGCTGGCGTCGGCAGCAGTCATTGCTCCGGACGGCCTTGCGGCGGCCTGATCTGCTCGATGAGGCCGGGCTGGGCAAGGCTGACCGCAAGCTGCTGGCCGAGGCTGTGGCAGGTCTGGAAATCCAGACACCGCCTACTGGCGCCGACGGCAGCCAGTAGCTATAATTGCCGATTCCCGCCAGCCGATATCGACTGGTGATGGAGACAAAACAACAAACGTGCAGCGCAATCCGGTGACTGCATCAGTCCAAGCTGTCGAATCGACACGCCCACCCGAAAACAATCGGTGTAATCCAATGAGCAAGCTGAACAAGTCCATCGTCGCGGAATTCGAATCCGCCCAGATCACCCGCGAACTGCCGAAATTCAGCCAGGGCGACACCGTCGTGGTGAACGTGAAGGTCAAGGAAGGCAACCGCGAGCGCGTGCAGGCCTACGAAGCGTCGTGATCGGCACCAAGAATGCCGGCCTGAACTCCGCTTTCACCGTGCGCAAGATCTCGCACGGCTACGGCGTCGAGCGCGTGTTCCAGACCCACAGCTCCATCATCGACTCGGTCGAAGTGAAGCGCCGCGGCAAGGTCCGTTCCGGCAAGCTGTACTACCTGCGTGGCCTGGAAGGCAAGAAGGCGCGCATCAAGGAAGACCTGGCCGGCAACGCCCGCGCCAAGGCCGCCCGTCAGGCTGCCGAGTAATACCCGCCGGCTGGTTCAAACCCAGTCTGCAGCAACGGCCACCTTCGGGTGGCCGTTTGCGTTTATGGCAGAACAGATACTTCCGGGCGGAGGTGGAAGCCGGCGCGAGTTGGGGGTGGCTTCCTGCTGGCAGTGGCGTTATCGCTGTATCAGGAGGGGATGTTTTGTCCAGTGCGGTAGCAGCTTGGCTGGATCTGACCGGTTCAGTGCGTTGTCGGCCGGCTGATCGCGGGCGCATGGTTTGGCCGTCGTTTGCCGGCGCGCGACGCGCGCTGGAGTCCTCACGATCTCCCGCATCGCACTGAATCCGGAATCTCCCGGCACAGGCTGCTGCACCTGGACACGGCGTCCGGGGATCAGCGTGCTGTCGTATCGCCGGGAGCAGGTTCCATCCCAAGGCCGATATCGACATCGGCCACGGGCGCCGGGGGCGCGGCGCCGATCTCCGCCGGCGTGGCCACAGTGTCGGTCTCGGGCGTGACCAGCATGCTCGCCTTGCGCCAGTTTCCCCAGCGGTAATAGGCCATGATCATCAGCATCGAGCAGAACGCACTGACCGGGAAGCTCCACCAGATCGCATCGGCCCCCATCAGCGGTTGCAGCCATTTGGCGAAGGGCACACGGATGCCCCACATCGCCACGGCCAGGATCAGCAGCGGCGGCACCACCGCACCGGTGGAGCGCACCACGCCGGCAACCACGAAGTTCACCCCAAAGAACAGGAACGACCAGACCGCGATGTGGTTCAGGTGGCGGCCGATCTCCAGTGACTGGCTGGCCGCCGGCAGGAACAGCGCCAGCGTGCTGCGATCGAACAGGATGATCGGTGCGATCAGCGCGCCGGTAAGCAGGAAATTGAACAACACACCGGTCCGCGCGGTGGAATCTACCCGCTCCCAGCGGCCGGCACCCACATTCTGCGCGGCCATGGACGAGCAGGCCGCACCGATGGCCATCGCCGGCATCTGCACATAGGTCCACAGCTGCAGCGCGGCGCCATAGGCCGAGGCGGTTTCTACGCCATAGCCGTTGACCATGGTGATCATCATGATCATTGCCAGCGAGATCAGGATCATCTGCAGGCCCATCGGCACGCCCTTGAGGATCAGTGAGGTGAGGATGACCGGGTCGATTTTCAGCAGCCGGGCATCCTTTCGGCCCAGCCACAGCATGTGCCGCTTGTTGCGCAGATACAGCAGCAGCGCGGTCAGCGCCAAGGCCTGCGAGAAGAACGTGGCCCATGCCGAGCCGGCCACGCCCAGTTCGGGGAACGGACCGATCCCGAAGATCAGCAGCGGATTGAAGGCGATATCCAGCAGCACGGCCAGCAGCAGGAAGCCGAATGGCGTGCGTGCATCGCCGGCGCCACGCAACGCGGCACTGATAAAGGCGAAGGCGTACAGCAGCGGCATCGCCAGAAAAATCACTTTCAGATACGCGTCAGCCAGCGGCAGCGATTCGGCCGGGGTGCCCATCGCCAACAGCAGCCGGTGCGACAGGAACCAGCCCAGTACCGCAATCACGGCCGAAAGACCGACGAAAAAGGTGGCGCTGGTACCCATCACCCGGCGCGCCTGCGGCAGATTCCTGGCACCGATGGACTGGCCGATCAGGATCGTGGCGGCCATGCCGATGCCGAACACCGAACCGATCAGGAAAAACATGATGTTGTTGGCGTTGGCCGTCGCGGTGAGTGCGGCCTCGCCCAGGAACTTGCCGACCCAGATCGCATTGACCGAGCCATTCAGCGACTGGGCGATGTTGCCCGCCAGAATAGGCAGCGCGAACAGCAGCAGGCTGCGCCCGATCGGGCCTTCGGTCAGTGAGCGGGCATGCGTGGCTTTCGACATGGATGCGGCTGCCGGTTTCGGGGCTGGCACACTATCACCTTGCAGATGAGGGGGCCGAAGGCGGGTATCCACCGCCCGGTCACAAATTGGAGGCCGGGGCACTAAGATGAATCACCCAGCAGTTCCCGTGGAGAGTATCCGCCTGGATGTGTGGCTGTGGGCCGCGCGCTTCTTCAAGACCCGGAGCCTGGCCAAACAGGCGGTGGACACCGGCAAGGTCGAGGTGGACGGACAGCGACCCAAATCTTCGCGGGCGATACGGATAGGCGATGATTTGCGCGTGCAGCGTGGCGAAGAGGTGGTCCAGCTCAATGTGCGCGGGCTGAGTGATAGCCGTGGACCGGCACCGGTAGCGCAGGCGCTTTACGAGGAGACCGCTGCATCGAAACAGGCGCGCGAAGCGCTGCGCCTGCGCCGTGCTGCGGAGCGGACCGGCTATCAGGCGCCGGAACATCGTCCGGACAAGCGCGCGCGCCGGCTGATCCGGGCGTTGGGGGATATTGACGCGCATTAGCGTCGAGCAGCGCGGGCTGCTGTCACCCGATGCGGATCTTCAACAACGGAACGCCACCGGAGCGGTGGCGTTGATTTGTGAGTGGCAGTGAGGTTCAGCGTTTGCCGCTGCCGAGCAGGCCGCTGCCCAGCTTGATCAGGTCGGCGACACCGAACTGGCCGTCGCCGTCCTGGTCCAGCACGCTGCCGAGCAGCCCACCCGCGATGCCCCCAGCCTGCGACACCTGCTGTTTTTCCTGGCCCAGAATCTGCGCCAGGCCGTCCGCGTTGGCTGTGCCCCCGCCGCTCATGCGCTGGGCGATGAAGGCCATCACGATGGGTGCCAGGATTTTCAGCAGCTGGCTCGACGTGCCCGGGCTCAGGCCGGTGGCCTGGGCCAGGCCGGCTTCGGCGCGGGCCTGGTTGCTGCCGAAGATGTGGTCGAGGATGCCGGCGCCATTGGCGGCCGGAGTCGCGCTATTGCCGCCCAGTACCGCGCCCAGCACGCTGCCGATGTCCAGGCCGCTGTGATTGTTCTGGAGGGCGCCGAACAGGGCCTCGGCGCCCTGCGGCTTGGCCGCGTTGTTGCCCAGGGCGCCCATCAGCAGCGGCAGCGCCGCGCTGACCGCGGTGGACGCCTGCTGGCGGTCAATGCCCAGTTGCTGCGAAACCTGTTGCAGCGGTGCGCCCTGCAACTGGGAGAGGAGATCGTCGGTCAGGCTCATCGGCACGGATCCTTGCGGTGGGAGGCTGTTTGCATGGTACCCCCGGCACGGGCGGAAGAGCCAGGGCAGAGGCGGCTGCGGGAAGAAGGTCTGCAGCGTGGCGCGGTCCGGAAGCACCACCGCCCGCGCTGGGCGGGCGGTGATGGCAGGGAAGTGCCGGTCGTTGGTGCTTACAGCTCGATGTCTTCGGCGCCCGGGGTGGCGGTGGGGAAATCGCTGCCCGGGTGCGGCGGGGGCGCGAATGGA
>NZ_BAZI01000135.1 GCF_001310775.1 Stenotrophomonas pictorum JCM 9942 | reverse complement strand
TCGCCACGCCCATACAGGCGCAGCAGGCCCAGCCCCTTGATGCGGTCGGCGAAGTGACCACTCATCCGCGCCAGTTCTCCCAGTTGCGCGCGACCGGCCGCCTCGGCGCCCCAGCCCACCAGCATCATGAAAAACGGAACCAGCGGCGCGGTACATACCAGGATCACCGCCACCACCCAGTCCACCCAGCCCACGGCCAGCACGATCAGCAGCGGCACAACCATCACTTCCGTACGGACCGGTTGGAAACCGGCGTAGTAGCCTTCGATGGCATCGCCGTGACTGAGCAGCAGCTCACTCAGCTCACCGGTGCGCTGCCGGCGCAACCACAAGGGGCCCCGTTCCATCAGACGCCGGTACACTTTTTCCCGAAGCGCCAGCCTGGCCGCGTCCGCCACATCGCCGGCCGCGCTCTGGGCCAGCCCCCCGAGCAGACTGCGGAACAGCAGGACCAGCGCCAGCAGGCCGAATACCGCGGCGGTCTGCGCCAGCGGACGATGCTCCACCACGATGCTCTGGATCAGCCAGGCGATGGCCGCCGCCTGTCCGATCAGCAGGGCACCGGAGGCACAGATCGCGAACGCGGCCAGCCGCTGCCGCGAAAGGGCGCCCTGGGCCAGTCCGGCCAGCCACTGCTGTTGCTGACGACGCTGCTGACGCTGCGCCTCAGCAGGATGTGTACTCTCATTCAAGACCGGCAACCTGCCTGAAAAAAACCTGTCCGATTGTAGACACGCCTTGCACCCACTGCCGGAGGCCTACCTTCGCCGCTGCATCACCGCGCCACATTGATTCAGATCAAGGCAGGCGACAGTATGAACAGGGAGTATCACACATCGTAGAACCCCCCTCCTGACATAACATGATGCCCATATCCCACGAGGTAGAACGGCCATGATCGACTCGACCGTCGTAGAGCTGTCGCGGCTGCAATTTGCGCTGACCGCGATGTACCACTTCCTGTTCGTCCCACTCACGCTGGGTCTTTCCTTCATGATCGCGATCATGGAAAGCGTGTACGTCATGACCGGCAAGGAGGTCTGGCGGCGCATGACCCTGTTCTGGGGCGTGCTGTTCGGCATCAACTTCGCCATGGGTGTCGGTACCGGCATCGTGATGGAGTTCCAGTTCGGCATGAACTGGTCCTATTACAGCCACTACGTGGGTGACATCTTCGGTGCGCCGCTGGCGATCGAAGGACTGATGGCCTTCTTCCTCGAAGCCACCTTCATCGGCCTGTTCTTCTTCGGCTGGAACCGGCTGACCAAGGTGCAGCACCTGGCGGTGACCTGGCTGATGGCGCTGGGCACCAACCTGTCGGCACTGTGGATCCTGATCGCCAACGGCTGGATGCAGTACCCGGTGGGCGCGGTGTTCAACCCGGAAACGATGCGCATGGAGGTGGTGGATTTTGCCGCCGTGCTGCTCAACCCGGTGGCGCAGGCCAAGTTCGTGCACACCGTGTCGGCCGGTTACGTCACCGGCGCGATGTTCGTGATGTCGATCTCGGCATTCTTCATGCTGCGCGGCAAGCACCGCGATCTGGCCCGCCGCTCGTTTGCCGTCGCGGCCGCCTTCGGCCTGCTGGCCTCGATCTCGGTCGCCGTGCTGGGCGACGAATCCGGTTACGCCACCGCGGAAAACCAGAAGATGAAGCTGGCCGCCATCGAAGGCATGTGGCACACCTATCCGGCACCGGCGCCGTTCACCGCATTCGGCATTCCAAACCAGCAGGAGCAGCGCAACGACTTCGAGGTCAAGATTCCCTATGTGATGGGCCTGATCGCAACGCGTTCGCTGGATCAGGAAATCCCGGGCATCCTGGACCTGGTCAAGCAGGCCGAGGAGCGGGTCAAAGGCGGGCAGATCGCCTATGCCGCGCTCAATCGCATCCGCGCCGACAAGAACGATGTTGAAGCACGCGAAGTGTTCGACCGTCACTGGCAGGACCTGGGCCACGGCCTGCTGCTCAAGCGCTATCGCGACGATATCGCCAACGCCACGCCGGAGGAGATCTCGCAGGCGGCACTGGACACCGTGCCCACCGTCGCGCCGCTGTTCTGGACCTTCCGCATCATGGTTGGCCTGGGCGTGTACATGATCGGCTTCTTCGCCCTGGCGTTCTATTTCTCGTGCCGCAACAACTTCGAAGACAAGCGCACCTTCCTCAAGGTTGCCCTGCTGTCGTTGCCGGCCCCGTGGATCGCCATTGAATGTGGCTGGTTCATCGCCGAGTACGGCCGTCAGCCGTGGGCGGTGGATGGCGTACTGCCGACGTTCTATGCGGCCTCCGGACTGGCGGTCTACGAGATCCTGGCCACGCTGATCGGCTTCACCGCGCTGTACACGGTGCTGCTGGTCATCGAAGTCAAGCTGATGCTCAAGGCCATCCGCAAGGTCCGGACGACATCCTGCCGTCGCTGCAGGAACCGGCCGCCGTCCCCCATCACGCCCGCGCCTCCGGCAACGGCCAGGCATAAGGCAGGAGAACACTCATGGAATTCATTCTTCTGGACTACACGACACTGCGCGTGATCTGGTGGCTGCTGCTGGGCGTGCTGCTGATCGGCTTCGCGGTGATGGACGGCTTCGATCTTGGCGTTGGCACCTTGCTGCCGTTCGTGGCCAAGACCGATGAGGAGCGCCGCCTGGTGATCAACACCATCGGGCCGGTATGGGAAGGCAACCAGGTATGGCTGGTGCTCGGTGGCGGTGCGATCTTCGCCGCCTGGCCGCCACTGTATGCGGTCAGTTTCTCCGGGTTCTACCTGGCGATGTTCCTGATCCTGTTCGCCCTGATCCTGCGCCCGGTCGGCTTCAAGTACCGCGGCAAGATGCCCAGCCAGCGCTGGCGCGACAACTGGGACAAGGCGCTGTTTGTCGGCGGCTTCATCCCGGCACTGATCATGGGCGTGGCAGTCGGCAATGTGCTGCTGGGCGTGCCGTTCCATTTCGACGACACCCAGCGCGTGTTCTACACGGGCAACCTGCTGGGCCTGCTGACCCCGTTCGCTCTGCTGGCCGGCCTGGTCAGTGTGACGATGCTGGTTTCGCACGGTGCGGCCATGCTGGTACTCAAGACCAGCGGCCCGGTCGCGGATCGCTCGGCCCGCATCGGCAGCATCGCCGCCATCGCCTCGTTCGTGCTGTTCGCCCTGGCCGGCGCCTGGGTCGCCTTCGGCCTGCCGGGCTACCAGGTCACCTCGCAGATGGTCAGCGATGGCGCCAGCAATCCGCTGCTGAAGACGGCCGAGTTCTCCGCGGCCGGCGGCTGGCTGCACAACTACCGCACCATGCCGGCCACCATCCTGGCTCCGGTCGTGGGCCTGCTGGGTGCACTGGCCAGCGCGGTACTGCTACGCAAGCATCGCGGCGGCCTGGCATTCATCGCCTCGGGCGCCTCCATCGCCGGCATCATCTTCACCGTCGGCTTTGCGATCTTCCCGTTCCTGCTGCCCTCCTCCACCCAGCCCGGCTCCAGTCTGACGGTGTGGGATGCCTCCTCCAGCCACCTGACGCTGTGGGTCATGCTGCTGGCCACGGTGATCTTCCTGCCCATCATCATCGGCTACACCACCTGGGTGTACCGCGTGCTCAAGGGCAAGACGACGCTGGAAGAGATGGGTGAAAACCCGAACGCCTACTGATCCGCAACGACAACAATCAAGGAGTCAACTCATGTGGTATTTCGCCTGGATTCTCGGTGCGGGCCTGGCATCGACCGTCGCCATCCTCAATGGCATGTGGTTTGAAGCCCGCGAAGATCGCCGCAAGGCAGAGAACCGTTAAAAAATAGCGTTTTGCTATTGCCATAAGCCCGGACTGAGCGTATCTTTCCGGGCTCCTTCACGGGGTGTAGCTCAGTCTGGTAGAGCGCTACGTTCGGGACGTAGAGGTCGCAGGTTCGAATCCTGTCTCCCCGACCAGAAGGTCGCAAGAAGGCCTGGAAAACGGCAACGTTTACCAGGCTTTTTTGTCACCGGGATTGTCCTGTCCCGGCAGTCACGCGCCACGTCATGCAGACGCGTGAACTGAACAAAAAAACTTGCAAGACATGAGGGTCACCGCTATCATGAGCGGCTCCTTCGGGGTGTAGCTCAGTCTGGTAGAGCGCTACGTTCGGGACGTAGAGGTCGCAGGTTCGAATCCTGTCTCCCCGACCAATTCGACAAAAGCCGGCCCTAGGCCGGCTTTTGTTTTTGGCGGTTTCTGAAGCAATACACCGCTTCCCGCCCGCGCTGGAGTCAGCCCGTGTCCGCATCCAACCTTCCACAACCGTCCACATCCCTGTTCAAGGGGCGACTGCTGGCCTTCGCCGCCATCGTGCTGGTCGCCGCGAACCTGCGCAGCGCGGTCACCTCGCTGACCCCGCTGCTGGACCGCCTGGGCCACGTTTTTGATTTCGGCAGCACCATGACCGGCGTGCTGGGCATGATGCCGACCGCGGCCTTCGCCGTATTCGGTCTGGCCACACCGCGTATCACCCGCACCATCGGCCTGGAGCGCACCGCGATACTGGCCATGGTGTTGGCCACCGCCGGCCTGCTGGTACGCGCCTTCGCCGACAACGTCGGCGTGCTGATGCTCGGCTCGGCCATCGCGCTGGCCGGCATGGGCATGGGCAATGTCGTGGTACCGCCCCTGGTCAAGCGCTACTTCGCCGATCGGGTCGGCACACTGAGCACGATCTACATCACCGTCCTGCAGGCCGGCACGATGGTGCCGGCGCTGCTGGCCGTACCGGTCGCCAACCAGTTCGACTGGCGCATCTCGCTGGGCATGTGGTCGCTGCTGTCCGCGGCCGCGGTACTGCCCTGGCTTCTGCTGGCGCGCACCGCGCCGCATATCGAGACCACAACCAGCGGCACCACGCATACCACCGGCGAGGTCTGGAAAACCTCACTCGGCTGGGGCATGGCGCTGATGTTCGGCATGACTTCGCTGGGCACCTATTCGCTGTTCACCTGGCTACCGAAGGTGATGGTCGAAGCCGGCGCCAGCGAATCACTCGGTGGTGTGATGGTTGCGGTCTACTCGGCAATCGGCCTTGCCCCATCGCTGCTGGTCCCGGCCCTGGCGGTGCGCATGCGCAACCCCTTCCCGATCGCGGTGATGGTGTTCGTGCTGAACATGATCGCCTTCGCCGGCCTGCTGCTGGCGCCGATGCGTGCCCCCTGGCTGTGGGCGATCATCGCCGGACTCGGACCGTCCACCTTCCCGCTGGGGCTGACCCTGATCAACCTGCGCACCCGCACCCAGGCCGGCTCGGCGGCACTGTCCGGCTTCATGCAAGGCGTGGGTTACAGCCTGGCCAGCCTTGGGCCGCTGCTGTTCGGCTGGCTGCACGGCATCAGTGACGGCTGGGCGTGGTCATTCGCCTTCCTGGCACTGTGTTCGACCGTGCTACTGGTCGCTGCATGGTTCGCCTGCAAGCCGCAGCAGCTGGAAGACCACTGGTAACGCGCAGCGCCATATCCAGCGCTGCAGCCCGCGCGCGGAAATCGCGGGCCGTCTTCAGACCAGCGGGTGTCGCACCTGGCCTTCGCCGCGCACCACAAATCGCTCCACCGTCAGCGCCTCCAGGCCCATCGGGCCATAGGAATGCAGGCGCGTGGTGGAAATGCCGATTTCTGCTCCCAGCCCCAGTTCCCCGCCGTCGGAAAAGCGCGACGAGGCATTGACCATCACCACTGCCGAGCGCAGGGCATGCATGAACGCCTCGCCATGGGCAGGGTCCGCGGTAGCGATGACTTCGGTGTGATCGGAGGTATAGCGCTGGATATGCGCAATCGCCGCCGCCATATCGGGCACCACGCGAATGGCCAGAACCAGATCCAGGTACTCGGCGGCGTAGTCATCCTCCGTGGCCGGCAACACCTCCGGCAACAGCGCCTGCGTGGCCATATCGCCGCGCAACTCGACGCCGCGCGCACGCAACGCGGTCGCGGCCAACGGCAGGAAGCGCGGTGCGATATCCGCATGCACCAGCAAGGTCTCCAGCGAGTTGCAGGCGGCCGGACGCGACACCTTGCCGTCGATCAGCAGATCCAGCGCCAGCTGCAGGTCGGCACTGTCATCGACAAACAGGTGGCACACGCCCTTGTAGTGCTTGATCACCGGCACGCGCGCGTGTTCGGCGACAAAGCGGATCAGCCCCTCGCCGCCACGCGGAATCGCCAGATCGATGATGTCATTGAGCTGCAGCAGCTCCAACATGGTTTCGCGGCGCAGATCCTCGACCAGGGTCAGCGCCGCCTCGGCAACACCGGCTTCACGCAGCGCACGCCGGAGGCTGGCGGCGATCGCAGTATTGGAGTGGATCGCCTCCGAACCGCCGCGCAGGATCACGCCATTGCCGGCCTTGATGCATAGCGCCGCGGCATCGGCGGTCACGTTCGGGCGCGCTTCGTAGATCATCGCGATCACTCCCAGCGGCACCCGCACCTTCTGCACGCGGATGCCATTGGGGCGTACGTAGTCCCGCGTGACCTCGCCGACCGGATCCGGCAATGCGGCCACTTCGCGCAGCGCATCGGCGACCCCTGCCAGACGCGCAGGGGTGAGCGCCAGCCGGTCCAGCATCGCGCTGCCCACGCCCTTGGCGCGCGCGGCGGCCAGGTCTTCCCCGTTCGCAGCAAGAATCACCACCGCATCGGCCTCCAGCGCATCGGCCATGGCCAGCAGCAGCGCGCTGCGCGCCTGCGTTGACAGCTGCCCCAGGTGTTGGGCGGCGGCGCGACATTGCAGCGCCAGGGTGCGGATATCACTCATGGTCATTCCCGAAGCGGATTCGAAGCCGGAGGATCACAGCAACACCATGTCGTCACGGTGGATCACGTTGTCGCCGTAGTTGTAGCCGAGGATGCTTTCAATCTCGCGCGTATGGTGATGGCTGATACGGCGGATGTCGGTCGCCGAATACTGGCTGATCCCACGCGCGATGCAATGCGTATCCCCGTTATCTTGCAGTCGCACTTCGACCATATCGCCGCGGCGGAACTCGCCCTCGGCCCCACTCACACCGCCAGGCAGCAGCGAGGCCCCCTTCTCGCGCAGCGCGCGCGCGGCGCCAGCATCGACC
>NZ_BAZI01000134.1 GCF_001310775.1 Stenotrophomonas pictorum JCM 9942 | reverse complement strand
CCGGAGCAACTGGAGATCGCCCGGCTGAAGCGTGAACTGACCGATGCGCGTGAGGAGAACCAAATCCTAAAAAAAGCGGAGGCGTACTTCGCCAGCCAGTCCAAGCGAGGTACGCCTGGATCCACGGGCAACGGGTAAACCATCGCCTCAGGTTGCTTTGCCGTTGCCTGCAGGTTTCCTGCAGTGGTTACCACGCGTGGCGCACGCGCTTGCCGAGTCGCCGGGCCACGCAGGACGTACTACTGGGCGCGACCATTGCCAGCGTGCATCACGAGTGTCGGGCGGCTTACGGCAGCCGTCGACTGTGGCGCGAGCTGCAGTCACGCGGTATCCGCTGTGGGCGACATCACATGGACAGGCTGCGGCATCGACACGGTTTGATGACCCATCGCCGTAAACGTTTCCTGCGAGCTCATCGGGCTTACAACGCAACACCGGCGGCGCCACGTTTGCTGCAGTGGCCTTTCCATGCAACAGCGCCATGCCAGGCTTGGGTAGGCGACATCAGCCAGATATCGACCCGCGAAGGCATCCTCCACTTGGCCGTCATCCAGGACGTCTGCACGCGAAGAATTGTGGGCTGGGCAATGAGTCATCTGCAGCTGGCCAAGCTGGCTGAAGACGCCCTGGACATGGCGCTGCTGCAGTGTCGGCCAAGGCCAGGCCTGACCCTTCACCACGACCAAGGCAGCCAATACCGGAGCCTCCACTACAGGGCAAAAACGGCGAAAGCAAAAATAAGGCTGAGCATGAGCCGGCCCGGCATGCCCTATGACAACGCCATGATCGAGAGTTTCTTTGCGAATCTGAAGCTGGAAATCAATGACGGCCGCCCGTTTAAAACCCGGGAGGCCGCCAGAACTGCGATCTTTGAGTACATCGAAGTGTTCTATAACAGGGCCAGGCTGCATTCCGGGCTGGGCTACACCACGCCGTTACAAGCCGAACAGCAATATCAACCGGTCAGGACTGTCCCCTGACTACCCTGTCCACAAAACACGGGTCACTCCACTCTGACCCCTGTTTTGCCAGCTACGAAGCCGCGGCTACTCTCTTGCGCGCCTTACGTGCGCCATGAGGCCTTTCAAGATGGATCTCGTAAGGCTCTCCCACTTGCACCTTAGTCAAGAGTGCGACCGCAGCCTCACTGTATTTATGTATGACTGTATTAGTTCCAGACTTAACCGCGATATGAAACTGGTTATCGCTTGAGCATAGATCAACATCCTTTTCTGCCTTGATCTGGTCAATCAGTTTCCTAGCACCATGCCAGCTCGGAAATCCCAGTTTCCTTCCCAGTGCCGTTGTCAAATAAGGATAGGTAGCATTGAAGGTTTGTGGATCCGACAAAGACGTTATGCCGAGCAGACGAGGAAGCTCACTATCGCTGTTGGCTGCTTGCTCAAGAGTTCCGAAGTCCACTTCAAGCGTCATCTTCGGAATATCGTGCCTCACAAGATTATACGTTCGTGCCATCAACGCCCGAAGAATCTTTGGGTTAACGTTCTCAACCCCTTCAGAGGCAGCGAACGCATCAAACACCCACGTCAAGTCATTAGCCTGCATGCAATGCACGCGCATAGAACGTCCATCTCGCAGATCAAGAACTGCCTGCCTTGCTGGATACGATGACTCGTCCACTAAGGGGTCGTGAACTACATAAAAAATATTAGGAACTAGCTCGCCGTTCCCACCCAAAATCTCATCGATGTCTCTCAAAATCTCGATGACGTTGTCATCTTGGGCCGCATATCCAACAATCACAACAGGATGCTCAAGGAAAAAAGTCAGCAGCTTCGCCGAAAGATACTTCTTCCTAAGGCACCACTTTTCGTAATCCTCGTGAGTCAGAACCAGCTCACGAGGTTCATCTATCGATCCGTGTATCTTGAAAATTTCGCCGATCATCATACTCGCCGCACGAATGATCTTCTGACCAACAATCGGCGTGTATTCGGGAAAGACCTCTTCCAGCATGAGGTCATAGTTCGTAGTTATGATTGAGTTGGGACGAACTTTCCTAAGAGCAGAGATCTCCGCCAGAAGGTCACCATCAACGTCAATAATGCTGCCCACCGAGCTCTTGACGACATCCGCAACGTGATACTTAAGGTAGATATCCTTTGATACATCTTCTGCGAAGAGCTCTGGAGGAAAGCCCTCTCGTCCTACTCCCCACGCAAACCGTTGGTACGGATCAACTAGCACGCTTCCGACCTTTGGAAGCGACCCCTCACGCTGCTGCAAGTAAGGCAATTCATCTTCGATGAGAGGATTCTCCGCAATGACCCTAGCTAGCAACTCTTTCCAGCTCGGCCCACCCCCATAGCGTTTCGCAATACCGCTTCCTACAAAGAGCACTGGCTGGCAGCCGAGGTCGCGCAAACACTCCTGTGCAACCAAAGTCTGCTCAGCGATATATTCTGCGTAAGTCGGCATCCCCACTCCCATTGCACGATATACATAAAAGCTGGGCCAGCTCACTACTGACCTGGCCCAATTCGGTTTATCAAAAAACAGTCGCGACTTATCTCAACCGCACTTGCTATACCCACAATTCAAACAAGTCTGGCAGCCATCCATCACCACCAGCGCTTGGTGCTGCACTTGTGACACATGGTCGCCGCGGCCGGGAAACTGCCGTTGTCGGCACTGGCGTCCTCGCCCGCTTCCACGGCGGCAACCGCGACGGTTACGGCTTCAGCGTTTTTTTTTGAGTGTTCCTCGAACTGCTTGCGCTTCTCGGCGATCAGCGCGCGCTGGTGCGCGCTCATTTCCGGATCGTGCAGCAGGCCGATCGACTTCATGTGCTCTTCGACGATGAAGCCCAGCTCGGCCACCAGCGACGGCATGTACACGCCACCGGCCTTGAAGTAGCCGCCCTTCGGGTCGAACACGGCCTTCATCTCATCGACGATGAAGGTGACGTCGCCGCCCTTGCGGAACACGGCCGACATGATGCGGGTCAGCGCCACGATCCACTGGAAATGCTCCATCGACTTGGAGTTGATGAAGATCTCGAACGGACGGCGCAGCTCGTGCTGGGTGTCGGCGTTGAGCACGATGTCGTTGATGGTCACGTAGAAGGCGTGCTCCACCAGCGGTGATTTGATCTTGTAGGTGCTGCCGATCAGCACTTCCGGGCGCTCGATGCGCTCGTGCATGTGCACGATGTTGTCCAGCGGCGAGGCGTCCTGGACCACGGCAACCGGGGCGCTGGCCGCTGCTTCCCGGGCTTTGTCGTCCGGAGTGACGACGGAGTAACCCTTGATTTTCTTGTCGATTTTGACGGCCATGGTGCGTGTCCTGGATATGCGTGGTGGTGCGGGGTATGCGGCAGCAACCCCGTCCTCGCGGTGAGGACGGGGCGCGCGGTGCGACTTACTTGCGAGCGGCCTTCTTGACCGCTTTCTTCACGGTCGCGGCCTTTTTGGCAGCGGTCTTTTTGGCGGCCGCGGCCTGCTTGACGACCTTCTTTTCAACTTTCCTCACCGCTTTCTTGGCGGTGGCGACCTTCTTGACCGCCTTTTTCTCGGCAGTCTTTACCGCCTTCCTGGCGGCGGCGACTTTCTTGACCGCCTTTTTCTCGGCAGTCTTCACCGCCTTCCTGGCAGCGGCGACTTTCTTGACCGCCTTTTTCTCGACGGTCTTCACCGCCTTCCTGGCGGCAGCGGTCTTTTTGACCACGGCCTTGGCCACCTTCTTCTCGGTGGCCTTCACTGCCTTTTTGGTGGCAGCGGCTTTCTTGGTCACGGCCTTGGCGACCTTCTTCTCGGCGGTTTTGACCGCCTTTTTCGCCGAGGCCGCCTTGCTGGCCGCGGTCTTCTCGACCTTGGCCAGGGCCTTCTTGGCCGCGGCGCGCTTGCCGGCGCCTGCTTCTTCAGCGCGGCCGCTTCGGCCTGGGCGTTGACCTTGGCCGTTTCCAGCTTCTTGCGTACCGAGGAGACGGTCTTCTTCACTTCCTTGCTGGCGGCGGCCGCCTTCTTGGCGACGACCTTCTCGGCCTTGGCCACGGCCTTCTTCACCTTGGCGACCTGCTGCTTGGCGCCGGCCTCGGCTTTGCGGGCGCGGGCCTTGACTGCGACAACGGCGTCGCTGGCGGTGACCGCCAGGCTGTCTCCCAGATGGGCGGTGGTTTCTTTCACAGTCTCGACAACCTGGGAAACGGTCGCCGTCACACCATTACCATTGCTCATAAAGCCCTCCTCAGGCGTCGGGTCTGTAACGTGGGCGATGCTATCTCGAAGCCGATGCAACGTGGAACTCACGCGGTACAACCCGATGGCGGCGACCATCGCGTCACCGCCCCGCCGCAGCGGCGGGACGGCCGGGACATTACTCAGAACTTGCCGTAATACCCTTCTTTCAAGGCATCGAACAGGTTGGCGGCGGTGTGCATTTCGCCGTCGTATTCGATCTGCTCGTTGCCCTTGACCTCCACCGTGGAGCCGTCTTCCAGCTCGAAGCGGTAGGTGGTGTTTTCCAGGTCCGCTTCCTTGACCAGCACACCCTGGAAGGCGGCCGGGTTGAAGCGGAACGTGGTGCAGCCCTTCAGCCCCTGCTCGTGGGCGTAACGGTAGATGTCCTTGAACTGCTCGTACGGGTAGTCGGTCGGGACGTTGGCGGTCTTGGAGATCGAGCTGTCCACCCACTTCTGTGCGGCTGCCTGCACGTCCACGTGTTCCTTGGGCGAGATGTCGTCGGCGCTGATGAAGTACTCCGGCAGCTGCGCGTCGGCGCCTTCGGCAAACGGCATGGCCTTGGCGTTGACCAGCGCGCGGTAGGCCAGCAGCTCGAAGGAGAACACGTCCACCTTCTCCTTGGACTTCTTGCCTTCGCGGATCACGTTGCGGCTGTAATGGTGCGCGAACGAGGGCTCGATGCCGTTGGAGGCGTTGTTGGCGAGGCTCAGCGAAATCGTGCCGGTCGGGGCGATGGAGCTGTGATGGGTGAAGCGCGCGCCGGTTTCAGCCAGTTCCTTGACCAGTTCCGGGGCGACGGTGGCGATGCGCTGCATGTAGCGGCTGTACTTGGCGTGCAGCACCTTGCCGGCAATCTTCTGGCCGACCTTCCAGCCGTCCTTCTTCATTTCCGGACGCTGGCGCAGCATCGCGGCGGTAACGGTGAACTGCTCGTCCATGATCGGCGCGGCGCCCTTCTCGCGGGCCAGTTCCAGACCGGTTTCCCAGCCGGCCACGGCCATGTCGCGGGCGATGGCTTCGGTGAATTCGCACGATTCCTTGGAGCCGTACTTCATCTGGAGCATGGTCATGGTGCTGCCCAGGCCGAGGAAACCCATGCCGTGGCGGCGCTTGCGCATGATCTCGTTGCGCTGCTGCTCCAGCGGCAGGCCGTTGACCTCGACCACGTTGTCGAGCATGCGGGTGAACACGCGCACCACTTCCTTGTACTCGTCCCAGTCGAAGCTGGCCTTGTCGGTGAACGGATCGCGCACGAACTTGGTCAGGTTGACCGAGCCCAGCAGGCAGGCGCCGTACGGCGGCAGCGGCTGTTCGCCACACGGGTTGGTGGCGCGGATGTTTTCGCACCACCAGTTGTTGTTCATCTCGTTGACGCGGTCGATCAGGATGAAACCCGGCTCGGCGTAGTCGTAGGTGGAGACCATGATCATGTCCCACAGGTGGCGGGCACGGATATGGCCGTAGACCTTGCAGGCGACCAGGCCATCGTCGCGGACGATGTAGTTCTCGTGGGTCGGCCAGTCACGCCAGACCACGTCCTCGGCCTTGGCCAGGTCGATGTCGCCGTGTTCCTTGGTATTGAACGGGAACACCAGCGGCCAGTCGGCATCGGTCCTGACCGCCTCCATGAAACCGTCGGTGATCAGCAGCGACAGGTTGAACTGGCGCAGGCGCCCGTCCTCGCGCTTGGCGCGGATGAAATCCTTCACGTCCGGGTGCGACACGTCGAAGGTGCCCATCTGCGCGCCGCGGCGGCCACCGGCACTGGACACGGTGAAGCACATCTTGTCGTAGATATCCATGAAGGACATCGGACCGGAGGTGTAGGCGCCGGCGCCGGCGACGAATGCGCCGCGCGGGCGCAGCGTGGAGAACTCGTAGCCGATGCCGCAGCCGGCTTTCAGGGTCAGGCCCGCTTCGTGGACCTTCTCCAGGATGCCGTCCATCGAGTCGGTGATGGTGCCCGACACGGTGCAGTTGATCGTGCTGGTGGCCGGCTTGTGTTCCTGCGCGCCGGCATTGGAGGTGATGCGGCCGGCCGGGATGGCACCGCGGCGCAGCGCCCAGACGAAACGCTCGTACCAGTAGGCGCGCTTCTCGTCACTGGCTTCGGCATCGGCCAGGGCACGGGCCACGCGCTGGTAGGTACCGTCGATATCGGCATCCAGCGCTTCACCCGCCTTGGTCGTGAGGCGGTACTTCTTTTCCCAGATGTCCTGCGAGGCAGGCTGCAGAGGGATCAGGTCCGATTTGGTTTGATTGCTGACCACTTCAAGACGCACCGTGCTCATGATTATGGAAATTCTCTTCAAGGCGCCATGGGGCGCGATTTGGCTCTTCCCCGGCGGGCCGGGCGGCAACGACGACGACGCACAGCCGCGTGGTTACGCGCCTGCTGGCGGGATGAGGGGACTCCGGGGACTACCGGTTATCTGCATCGTTTTCGCTGTCATTGCACGCCTTCCGCTGGGGTGCTCGCCCCGAGCATAACCCTACTGCTTGGGGGCGCGTTTCACATCAACCCAATATCTTGTGCTGATGGCGAGGCCAAGCTTACCCAGCGGCAAGGTGATGTCAAACGAAAAATCTGCCGCCAGCCCCTTGCAATCGGCGAAGCGCTTGCCGGCCTTGGGATTGCGGCGGTGCGGAATATTTCATTGTCGATTTAGCCGTCGCCGGCCACACTCGCGTTCAGTGAATTCCGCCCCATCCCGACGCGCCCGCTGGCGCCTGTGCACGGAGCTACCGCACTTATGCGACCGATCCCCACTTTGCTGACTCTGGCCCTGGCCGCCGCCTTCGGTGGCTTCACCGCCACGGCGATCAACGCCCACCTGGACAACCGTGCCGATGCCGCGCCGCTGGCCAGCGCGCTGCCGGCCAC
>NZ_BAZI01000133.1 GCF_001310775.1 Stenotrophomonas pictorum JCM 9942 | reverse complement strand
CTGCCTGCCGCCGCGGCGGGCGGCGCCATCGGCGCGCGCTGCCCCCGCCTTTTTCATGCTGCATTGCAGCGATAAATCCCTTCCTGTTCCGCGGCTTGCCGCTGCACGAGGCCTCGCGCGGGCTTTCTCCATCCGGCCGATTGACAGCGTTGTCAGGTGGCGCGTAAAACGACCTTCGCCGGCCACCGCGCCGTCACAAACATTCCGAAAGTCTTGGGGAGAGAGACCAGATGACCAGCCAATGCCGGCAACACGCGCTTGCACGCGCGATCTTCGCTGCACTGATCACCACCGCCACCGCATTGCCCGCCGCCGCGCAATCGGTGCCGGAGGAGGGCAAGACCGAAACCCGCGATGCCTCCACGCTCGACGCGGTGATCGTCACCGTCGAGCGGCGGGAACAGGACCTGCAGAAGTACGCCGGCACCGCGCAGGTGATCTCCGCCGAGGACACCCGCGCGCTGGGCATCAACAACGAGCTGCGCAACATCCAGGCGCTGGTGCCGGGCCTGAGCATGGCCAACCAGGAGGGCAACTTGGAAATCTTCATCCGCGGCGTCGGCTCGTCCAACAACACCGAGCTGGGCGATCCGGGCGCCGCGCCGCACATCAACGGCGCTACATCCCGCGCCCGCGCGGCCTGGGCGGCATGTTCTATGACATCGAGCGCGTGGAGATCAACAAAGGCCCGCAGGGCACGCTGCGCGGCCGCAACGCACTGGCCGGCACGCTCAACATCATCACCAAGCGCCCGGATTTGGAGGCATTCGGTGGCTACGTGCAGGCCGAGGCGGGCAACCGCGACCACCGCGGCGGCGAGTTCGCGCTGAACATGCCGCTGGGCGGCTGGGCCGCGATCCGCGTGGCTGGCTACCAGGTCGAGAAGGATTCGTCGTTCGAGAACGCCGGCAGGATGCAGGAGCTTGACCCGGCCGGCATCCAGGACGAGCACGGTGCGCGCGTGTCGTTCCTGTACCAGCCCGACGACAAGCTGTCGGTGTTCGCCATGGCCGACATGGGCAAGGAAGGCGGCACCGGCTACCCGGGCGCCACGGTCTACACCGCCGCCAAGGCCGGCTACCTGCCCGAGGACCTGGACCTGCGCAAGATCGTCTACCGCGGCGCCCAGGGCACGCTGGACAGCACCAACTGGGGCGCGCAGACCAACGTCAGTTACGACTTCGGCCCGGTGGCGCTGGAATACAACGCCAGCTACCGCGACGTCGATTACCGCCAGACCAACGCGCAGAGCGAAGGCATCCTGTGGCCGGACCGCAACATCGAGCCGGTCTCGCCCGCCAATCCCGGCGGCGTCGACTACGACAACTATTCCACCCAGTACTGGATGACCCAGTCGCAGTCCTACATCCACGAGCTGCGCCTGTCCTCGGCCGACGACACGCGCCTGCGCTGGACCACCGGCCTGTTCCACTTCAACGAGGACCAGCAGGTTGGCTACCTGTCGCTGGTGGACAAGGGCAGGTGGTATTCGGGCACTGAATTCACCATGCCCAAGGTCAACGGCCGTTCCTCGGCCGCGTTCGCCGATGGCACCTTCGACGTCACCGAACGCCTGCGCCTGAAGGGCGGCCTGCGCTACACCCAGGAAGAGAAGTCTCGCTACGGCATCGGCGGCAACTGGGCGCTGGGCCTGCCGGGCGAAGGCGGCGATTTCTCCACCCGTCTCGGTACGCCGGGCTTCGAGCCGGCGTTCATGAAGCGCCCCAATTTCGACGTGAGCAACATCACCTCGCAGGCGGAGATGGCGCGCTTCCTGCTGCAGGGCATCCTCGCCCATGGCCGCAACGACACCATCCAGCAGCAGATCGGCGACGTACCCAATGGCGGCGCGTTCGGCTGCGTGGACCGCCCGGACATCGGCGGCGACACCGTCGATTGCCCCTACCAGAGCTGGGTGCAGGTCAGCGGCATCCCGGCGCAGCAGTTCGGCAAGAGCAAGTTCAACTTCACCGACTGGCGCGTGGGCTTCGAGTTCGACGTGTCCGACGACAGCCTGCTCTACGGATTGATCTCCAGCGGCCACAAGGCCGGCGGTTTCAACGACACCTTCGATCCGAAGGAGATCCCGGAGACGTTCAAGCCCGAGTCCATCGTCGCCTACGAGATCGGCAGCAAGAACTCGTTCCAGATGCTGGACCGCACCTCCACCTTCAACGCCAGCGGTTTCTACTACGACTACAGCGACCAGGTGTTCCAGGACCTGGCGGTGATCGCCACCAATCCGTCCACCGGCGAGGCCACCGGCTACTCCCTGGTCAACCGCAACGTCGGCAAGTCGGTGGTGTACGGCGTCGAGCTGGAAAGCGTGCTGCGCTTCCCCGGCAACGTGATGCTGAACCTCAACGCGTTGTGGCTGGACAGCGAGATCAAGGAAGGCAAGGTGGCCGACGTGCGCAGCCAGAACTACGGCGCCGGCGGCATCACCTCGATTATCGACCTGTCCGGCAACGAGCTGCCGCTGGCCTCGAAGCTAACCTTCAATGCGCGCCTGCAGCACACCATGGAACTGCCGTTCGGCACCCTGGACTGGCAGCTGCTGGCCTCATACCGTTCGGCCTACTACCTGACCCAGTACAACAACCGCGACGTGGTGTTCATCTCCGACACCGCCGGCACGGTGGACTACATCGAAGGCGCCGTCGAAGCCGGCTTCCCCGACCGCCAACGCGCCCGCACCACGGTCAACGCCGGCATCGGCCTGACCACGCTGGACGGACACTGGCGCGTGGAAGCCTGGGGCAACAACCTGCTGGACAACGACATTTCGCAGAAGGCGCTGGTCGGGTCGGGCATCAACGTGCGTTTCCTCAACGATCCGCGCAGCTACGGGCTGCGTCTGCGCTACCAGTTCTGATGTGACAGGATGGACCGCCCGCGGCGGCCGGCCTTTGCCGGCCGCCGCGTTGCGGATGCGCGTGGGCAACGCCACGCATGACGCCAACATTCCGCCATGACGGAAGAGCCATGACCCAAAAAACCCGCTGGTCGCAGTTCGGTGTACTCATCACGGTGTTCTTCTTCTGGGGCTTCGTCGCCGCCAGCAACGGCATCCTGATCCCGGTGTTCAAGAAAGCCTTCGACCTGACCCAGGCGCAGAGCATGTACGTGGCGATCGCGTTCTACGTCGCCTACACGGTCGGCTCGCTGATCTACGTCGCCGTGTCCAAGGCGATGGGCGTGGACGTGCTCAACAGCATCGGCTACAAGAACGGCATCTGCATCGGCCTGCTGATCTCGGCGCTGGGCGCGCTGCTGTTCTACCCGGCGGCCAACCTGGGCTCGTTCACCCTGATGCTGTCGGGCCTGTTCATCGTCGGCCTGGGCTTCTCGCTGCAGCAGATCGCCGCCAACACCCTGGCCATCATCATGGGCGATCCGGCCACCGGCTCGCAGCGGCTGACCATGGCGGGCGGCATCAACAACCTGGGCACCACGGTCGGTCCGCTGCTGGTGAGCATCGCCATCTTCGGCAGCGTCGCTGCCGGCAATACCGAGGCCAGCATTGAAAGCGTCAAGACGCCCTACCTGGTGCTGGGCGCGGCCTTCGTGCTGGTGGCGCTGTTCTTGAAATTCTCCTCGGTGCCCAACCACTTCGACCTGGAGAAGCTGTCCGAAACCGAGGCGCAGGACAGCAGCCAGCTGATCCACAAGAAATCAGCGTTCGCCTACCCGCAGCTGGTCATGGGCATGATCGGCATTTTCCTCTACGTCGGCGTTGAAGTTTCCACCATCGACAATCTGCCGGCCTATCTGGAGCTGCCGGTAGAGAAGGGGGGGCTGGGTATCGACACCTCGCTGATCGCGCCGTTCGTGTCGCTTTACTGGGCCAGTCTGATGATCGGTCGCTGGGGCGGGGCGGCAGGCGCTTTCGATGTCAGGGCGGGGACAAAGAAGTTGCTCATGCTGGTTCTGCCGTTCGTGGCCTTCGGCGTGTACCTGGCGGTCAATGCGATCTCCGGCCATGACGTATCCCGGTTCTACCACTATGCGCCGGTGATCGTGCTGATGATCCTGGCCACCCTGGCCAGCAAGGGCAATCCGGCGCGGATGCTGCTGTATTTCGCGTTGTGCGGAATCATCGCGCAGCTGGTGGGCATGTTCACCACCGGCATGCTCAGCGTGATCGCCTTCATCAGTGTCGGCCTGTTCTGCAGCACGATGTGGCCGTGCATTTTCACCCTGGCGATCACCGGGCTGGGTAACAACACCAACCAAGGCAGCAGCCTGCTGGTGATGATGATCATGGGGGGCGGCCTCGTCAGCTGGGCGCAGGGCGCGCTGGCCGACAAGGTAGGGGTGCATCACAGCTTCATCGTCGGCGTGCTGTGCTACGCCTATCTGGCGTTCTACGCCGTTGCCGCCACCCGCACCTTGCGCCGGCAGGGTATCGATCTGGACCAGTTGGCGGCCGAAGGCGGGCATTGAGCTCAAGCGCCGGGCCCGTGGAAAAAACGGAGCCAGAGGTCGTGCCCGGGCAAGCGCCGGTGCGTACGGCCTGTTCCATGGGTTCCCCGCCTATTTCGGTGCCCGCTGTTTCACCGGTCCGGTTGAACGCCGCACCTGCAAGGTGTAAGCCACGTCCACCACGCCACCGCTGCCCATCTCGCGGATTTCCTTGAGCAGTTCGGTGGCGGCCAGCTTCCCCATTTCACGGGTAGGCTGGCGCACGGTGGTCAGTGCCGGGTAGATCTGCCGGGCGATAGGCGTGTCATCAAAGCCGCAGACCGAGATGTCCCCGGGGACAGACAGGCCGCGCTCGCAGACGGCACAGATGACACCTGCGGCCATATCGTCATTGGCCGCGAAGATGGCGGTGGGATGATCGGGCAGGTCCAGCAGCGCATTGGCCCCGGCATAGCCGGATTCGTAGGAAAACTCGCCATCCACCACCAGCGCGGCCTCGTAGCGCAAGCCTGCCCGGCGCAGACCTTCGCGGTAGCCGGCCAGGCGCCACATGGCGGCGCCGTGCGCGGCATGGCCCTTGATGTGCGCGATGCGGGTGTGCCCGAGCGCGGCCAGGTGCGCCATCAGCGCGCAGACCGCGCCGATCTCGTCCACCACCACGCCGACATGCCGGTTCTGCTCCTTGGCCGAGATGCTGGAGTACGGAATGCCCAGGTCGACCAGCCGTTCCAGCAGCGCGGTATCGTCGGTGAGCGGCGGGGTGAGCACGATACCGTCCAGCTGCGACTGCATGATCAGCGATTCGACCTTGCCGACGATGTCCGCCGCGTCGTACACCAGCGGCGCCAGCATCAGGTTGTAGTGCTGCGCCTGGCAGGCGTCGAGCACGCCCAGCTCGATCTCCATCAGGTAGTTCGAGGACGGGTTGTCGAACAGCATGGCCACCAGGTACGAGCGCCGACCCGCCAGCACGCGCGCCGACGGCAGCGGCCGGTAGCGCAGCTGCTCCACCGCCGCCTCGACCAGCGTGCGAGTGCGCTCGGATACGTTCGGTTCGTTGTTGAGCACGCGCGAGACGGTCTTCATCGACACGCCCGCCGTCGCCGCCACGTCCTCGATGCGCACGCGTCCGGGCTTGCCGGCGGTTGCCTGCGTGGATTCGGCCGCCGCCCGTTTCTTGCCAGTCATATGGTTCCCGGTTTCCGCCTGGCAGGTGCCAACGCACATGGATACAGGTGCAACTTTATCCGCAATGCGGCGTGCCGCTATGCAGCAAGCCATCATCGCGCACTGGCGCTATTCTGCAGCTGCCTGACAACGCTGTCATGGTGTTCTGCACAATCGTGCGTTCCTCCAGCCCTCCGTCCAGGAAGACCCTCGCCCATGAAGCCCAGCCTTCCACACTCCCGCCCCCGCACAGATCGTCGACGGCTGCGCCCGCTCCTGCTTGGCGTCGCGCTGGCGCTGGCCTGCGCGCCTGTCGTTGCCGCATCGGCATCGAAGGACGCCGCCGCACCGGTCCGCATCGACCCCGCGCACTGGCCGCAGCCGGCCTGGCCACTGGCGCTGGACCCGGCGATGGAAAAACGCATCGACGCGCTCGTGGCGGCGATGACGCTGGAGGAGAAGGTCGGCCAGGTAGTGCAGGGCGATATCGCCAGCGTCACCCCCGAGGACGTGCGCAGGTATCGGCTCGGCTCGATCCTGGCCGGCGGCGGCTCCGATCCGGGCGGCAGGTACAACGCCAGCCCGGCCGAATGGCTGGCGCTGGCCGATGCCTTCTGGGAGGCATCGATGGATACCCGGGGCGGCGGCAAGGCGATCCCCATCATCTGGGGCATCGACGCCATGCACGGCCAGAGCAACGTGGTCGGCGCCACGCTGTTCCCGCACAACGTCGGCCTCGGCGCCACACGCAATCCGGAATTGCTGCGTGAGATCGCCCGCATCACCGCCGCCGAGACCCGCACCACCGGCATGGAGTGGACCTTCGCGCCGACCGTGGCGGTGCCCCAGGACGACCGCTGGGGCCGCGCCTACGAAGGCTATTCGGAAGATCCGGCGCTGGTGGCCAGCTACGCCGGGGTGTTCGTCGAGGGCCTGCAGGGCAAGGTCGGCGCCGCCGATTTCCTCGACGACCACCATGTGATGACCACGGTCAAGCACTTCCTCGGCGACGGCGGCACCGACAACGGTAAGGACCAGGGCGACACCACGGTCGGCGAAGCGCAGCTGCGCGACATCCATGCCGCCGGCTACGTGCCGGCGATCGCCGCCGGCGCGCAGTCGGTGATGGCCTCGTTCAACAGCTTCCACGGCGAGAAGATGCACGGCCACAAGCCGCTGCTGACCGACGTGCTGAAACAGCGCATGCAGTTCGGTGGTTTCGTCGTCGGGGACTGGAACGGCCACGGCCAGGTCAAGGGCTGCAGCAACACCGATTGCGCGCAGACTTACATCGCCGGCCTGGATATGGCGATGGCGCCGGACAGCTGGAAGGGCATGTACGAAAGCACCCTGGCCCATGCGAAGGACGGCACCCTGCCGATGGCGCGGCTGGACGATGCGGTGCGGCGCATCCTGCGCGCCAAGTTCCGCATGGGCCTGTTCGAAAAACCGAAACCCTCGGCGCGCGCGCTGGGCGGCAGGTTCGAGCTGCTGGGCGCCCCGGAACACCGCGCTGTGGCGCGCCGGGCGG
>NZ_BAZI01000132.1 GCF_001310775.1 Stenotrophomonas pictorum JCM 9942 | reverse complement strand
TCGCGTTCAAGGCGCAGGGGCTGGACCCGCACGCCGCGGCGAGTCGCCACCTGGCAGCTGGGCATGGCTTCGCTGGTGATCATGGGCGTGCTCAAGACCGTGTTGTCGTTTTTCGGCGAGGCGGTGACCCGCGCGCTGCCGCGGGCCGCGCTGCTGGGCTCGATCGCCGGGATCGCGATCGTGCTGATGGGTTTTCTGCCCTTGCTGGAAACGCTGCGCTCGCCGGTGGTGGGTTTCGTCACCCTCGGTCTGCTGCTGTATGTGCTGATCGCCAAGGGGCGCCTGCCGGTCCGCGCGCCGGGAGTGCTGGTCGCGTTCGCGTTCGGCACGCTGCTGTATTACGGGCTGGGGCTGACCGGGCTCGGCGCGCCGGGCTTCAAGGTGCCGCAATGGACGCCGCCGCAGGTGGTGCTGCCATGGCCGAGCCTGGGTTTCATCGAGGGCCTGCCCACGGCGATGACCTATCTGCCTCTGCTGCTGCCGTTCGGCCTGCTGATGGTGGTGGGGGGCATCAACGTTTCCGAAAGCGCCCGCGCGGCCGGTGACGATTACCGCACCCGCGACATCCTGCTGGTGGAAGCCTTCGCCACGCTGGTGGCCGGGCTGTGCGGCGGGGTGGCACAGACCACGCCGTATATCGGCCAGCCGGCCTACAAGCACATGGGCGCGCGCAGCGGCTACACGCTGCTGACCGGCCTGTTCATCGGCATCGGCGGCATGCTCGGGGTGATCTCCGGGCTGGTGCAGTGGCTGCCCCTGGCGGTGCTGGCGCCGATCATCGTGTACGTGGCCATCGACATCACCACCCAGGCCTTCCAGGCTACCCCGCGCGCGCATGCCGGGGCGATGGTGCTGGGCTTTCTGCCGTCGGTGGCCTATCTGCTGGCGATCAAGGCCCCGGGCTGGATCGCGCCGGAACAGCTGGCGGCGATGACCACGACGCTGGATGGGCACGGCCTGCCGGAGCTGGCGGTGATCTTCACCCTTGGCAACGGCTTCATCATCACCGCGATGCTGTGGATCGCCACGGTGGTGGCGATGATCGATGGCCAGTTGCGGCGCGGTGCGGTGCTGATGCTGATCGCCGCCGGGCTGACCCTGTTCGGCCTGATCCATTCGGTGGATCCGCGCGGCGGCATCTACCTGCCGTGGATGCTGGAAGGCCTGCCGAAGATCATCAGCTGGCAGTTCGCCGGCGCCTATGTCGCGCTGGCGCTGATGCTGGGACTGCTGTCGCTGCAGAGGCGGCCGACCGGCCAATAGCGGGGAACCCTCGCCGATCGGCCCGGTCACACCCTCACATGCAATACGAGGTGCAAGTGATGCAGAAGCGCAAAGCGGTGTGGCCGTGGGTGGTGCTGGGAGTGGTGGCGGTAGGCGGGGCCGGGGGCTGGCTGTTCCAGGATGATCTGCGCCGGCTGCCGTCGCCGGGCAAGGTTTCGCCCGGCGGTAATACCGGTGTGGCAGCGCCGGCCGCGGCACCGTCGCAGATTGCCGCAGCGCCGGTCGCGGCCTCGCCGCGTTATCCGCTCCACAGCACGGATGCCGCCGATGCAGCGCTGCCTGTGCTGGCCGACAGCGATGCGCAGGTGATGCAGATGCTGGGCGGGATGTTTCCGGACGGACTGCTGACCTTGCTGGTGCCCGGGCACCTGATCCAGCGCGGCGTGGTGCATATCGACAATCTCACCCAACCCAGCCTGCCGGCGGCGGCGATGGCGCTCCGCCCGGTTGCCGGCAGCCCCCTGCTGCAAGCTGACGGCCAGGGCGGTGAGCAGCTGGCCGCGGCCAATGCGGCGCGTTATGCGCCTTATGTGGACGCCTTCACCGGCGTTGATGCCCAGCGGCTGGCGCAGGCCTATCGCCGTTTGTATCCGCTGATCCAGCAGGCCTGGCGCGAGGTCGGGCATCCCGATGGCCATTTCAACGACCGCCTGGTCGCGGTCATCGACCATCTGCTGCTGACGCCCGAACCGCCGGTGGCACCGTCGCTGGTGCGGGATGAGCGTGGGAGGTACCGCTTTGTCGATCCGGATCTGCAGGCGCGCTCGGTGGGGCAGAAGGCGCTGTTGCGGCTGGAGGTGGCGCAGGCGCGGGCGGTCAAACAGCAGTTGCGCGAACTGCGGACCGCATTGACCGGCGGATAACCCGCTCGCGCAGGCGTTTGCGCCGGATCAATGCACGGGGTGACGGTGTGGCGATACTGGACCGGAGGCGGCGATTGCAGCTGAACAGGGCTGGCTCCCCGCCCTTGAATCACACCATTGCAACCGCATCTGAACCAGTATCGCTGGCAGTGCCGGCCCCCTGATATCGAGGAAGAACACCCATGCGGATGGACAAGCTCACCTCCAACTTCCAGAAGGCGCTGGCTGACGCGCAATCCCTGGCGGTCGGCCGCGATCACAACATCATCGAACCGGTGCACGTGCTCAGTGCGCTGCTGGACCAGTCCGGTGGCAGCAGCCGTCCGTTGCTGGCCCAGGCTGGCGTCAACGTGCCGGTGCTGCGCGAGCGACTGGCCGAATCGCTGGATGCGCTGCCCAAGGTCTCCGGCCAGGCCGGCAGCCTGTCGATGGGCAACGATCTGGTGCGTCTGCTCAATGCCACCGACAAGCTGGCCCAGCAGCACAACGACCAGTTCATCGCCAGCGAATGGTTCCTGCTGGCCGCCGTGGATGACGGGGGGGCCGCCGGCATGGCGTTGCGCGGCGCCGGTGCCGACAAGAAGAAAGTGGAGGCCGCCATCGACAAGCTGCGCGGCGGAGAAACCGTGCAAAGCGAAAATGCAGAAGAGCAGCGCCAGGCGCTGGAGAAGTACACCATCGACCTGACCGCGCGCGCCGAGAGCGGCAAGCTCGATCCGGTGATCGGCCGCGACGAGGAGATCCGTCGCACCATCCAGGTGCTGCAGCGCCGGACCAAGAACAACCCGGTGCTCATCGGTGAACCCGGCGTGGGCAAGACCGCCATTGTCGAAGGCCTGGCCCAGCGCATCATCAACGACGAAGTGCCCGAAGGCCTGCGCGGCAAGCGCGTGCTGTCGCTGGACATGGGCGCGCTGATTGCCGGTGCCAAGTTCCGCGGCGAGTTCGAGGAGCGGCTGAAGGCCGTGCTCAGCGACCTCTCCAAGAACGAAGGCCAGATCATCCTGTTCATCGACGAGCTGCACACCATGGTCGGTGCCGGCAAGGGCGATGGCGCGATGGATGCCGGCAACATGCTCAAGCCGGCGCTGGCGCGTGGCGAGCTGCACTGCATCGGCGCCACCACCCTGGATGAGTACCGCCAGTACATCGAGAAGGATGCCGCGCTGGAGCGCCGCTTCCAGAAGGTGTTCGTGGGCGAGCCGACGGTGGAAGACACCATCGCCATCCTGCGCGGTCTGAAGGAGCGCTACGCGGTACATCACGGCGTGGAGATCACCGATCCGGCCGTGGTTGCCGCGGCGACGTTGTCCAACCGCTACATCACCGATCGTCAGCTGCCGGACAAAGCCATCGACCTGATGGACGAGGCGGCGTCGCGCATCCGCATGGAGATCGACTCCAAGCCGGAAGAACTGGACCGCCAGGAACGCCGGCTGATCCAGCTCAAGATCCAGCGCGAGATGCTCAAGAAGGAGAAGGACGAGGCCTCGCGCAAGCGGCTGGCCGATCTGGAAAACGACATCGACACGCTGGAGCGCGAGTTCTCCGACCTCAACGAAATCTGGAAGTCGGAAAAAGCCGCGCTGCAGGGGGCGACAAAGATCAAGGAGCAGGTCGAGAAGGCCAAGCTCGATCTGGAAGCGGCCCAGCGCCGCCAGGATTTCGCCAAAATGAGCGAAATCCAGTATGGCGTGCTGCCCAATCTGGAAAAGCAGCTGGCCGCCGCGCAGGAGGTCGAGCGCAAGGATTTCAAGCTGGTGCAGGACAAGGTGACCGACGAGGAAATCGCCGAGGTCGTCTCGCGCTGGACCGGTATTCCGGTCAGCAAGATGCTCGAAGGCGAGCGCGACAAGCTGCTGCGCATGGAAGAAATGCTGCACAACCGCGTGGTCGGCCAGGAGGAGGCGATCAAGGTCGTTTCCGACGCGGTGCGGCGTTCGCGCGCGGGCCTGTCGGACCCGAACCGTCCGAGTGGCTCGTTCCTGTTCCTGGGCCCCACCGGTGTGGGCAAGACCGAGCTGACCAAGGCGCTGGCCGACTTCCTGTTCGACTCGCCCGACGCGATGGTGCGTATCGACATGAGCGAGTTCATGGAGAAGCACAGCGTCTCGCGCCTGATCGGTGCGCCCCCGGGCTACGTGGGCTATGAGGAAGGCGGCTACCTGACCGAGGCGGTGCGCCGCCGTCCGTACAGCGTGATCCTGCTGGACGAGGTGGAGAAGGCGCATCCGGATGTGTTCAACATCCTGCTGCAGGTGCTCGACGACGGCCGCCTGACCGATGGCCAGGGCCGTACCGTGGACTTCCGCAACACCGTCATCGTGATGACCTCCAACCTGGGCTCGCACCAGATCCAGGACATGAGCGGCGACGACAGCCCGGAGGCCTATCTGCAGATGAAGGCGGCGGTGATGGGCGTGGTGCAGGCGCACTTCCGCCCGGAGTTCATCAACCGGCTGGATGACATCGTCGTGTTCCACCCGCTGGACAAGCAGCAGATCAAGCAGATCGCGCGCATCCAGATGCGTGGGCTGGAGAAGCGGCTGGGCGAGCGTGGCCTGAAGCTGGAAGTCACCGATTCGGCGTTCGAGCAGTTGGCCAACGTCGGTTTCGATCCGGTCTATGGTGCCCGTCCGCTCAAGCGTGCGATCCAGGCGCAGTTGGAGAATCCGCTGGCGCAGAAGATCCTGTCCGGCGAGTTCACCAGCGGCGACACCATCCAGGTGGAAGCCGGCGGCAGTGGCCAGCTGCAGTTCGCCAAGGCCTGATCGCGAGAGTGCGACGGCGTGGCCCGGTGCCCGTCGTCGCAGCGATTCACGCCTTGCAGGAGCAGGTTCGATTGGGCTGAGGGCGCGGGCGTTACGCTGCGGGAAGGCCCGCGCACTCCATGGATGAGGAAGATCTGATGCGGTATGCGATTGCATCGTTGCTGGCATCGCTGCTGGTGGTACCGGCGGCGCTTGCGCAGCGCACCGGCACCGAACAGCTGCTGCGCCCGCAGGTACCGGGTTATGTAAAGGCGTTCGAGAACACCGAAGCTGACGGCGCACGCCTGTGGGAATACGTGCCCACTGGCCAGACCGTGCAGCAATGGACGGAGATGTTGACGGTCACCGCCTCCCGTCCCGGCCTGCAGGCGACGCCGCACGAGTTCCTGGGCTTCATTGAACGCGGGTGGAAAGGCGCCTGCCCGGGTGGCGAAAGCCGCTGGATCCGCGAGGGCGAGGAGAATGGCTATCCCTTCGCCTTGTTGATGCTCACCTGCCCGAACAATCCCGCCAGCGGCAAGCCCGAATACACCTGGTTCAAGGGCATCCAGGGGGCAGACCGTTTCTATGTGGTGCAGAAAGCCTATCGCTTCGCGCCGGAACGGGAGCAGGTGGTGTCCTGGGTGCAATACCTGAGCAAGGTGCAGCTCTGCGATACCCAGAGCGCTGCCCATCCCTGCCCGCAGATGAGCCCCGCCAAACCGTGAGGTGCCGCAGGATGCCGGCAGGCCGGGCAGCTGCTGTCTTGCCTATCCGCTGATACCAGGCGCTCACAAGTAACGGCTGCAACCTTCGGCCGGACGCCATTCCTCCTCGGCTATCGTCAGCGGTCCCTCCTGACCGAGCGCTCCGATGACCAACCTGCAGTGGAAGCCTGAAACCATCGCCGTGCACGGCGGCTATTCTCCCGACCCCACCACCCGCGCGGTCGCGGTGCCGATCTACCAGACGGTGGCCTACGCCTTCGACGACACCCAGCACGGTGCCGACCTGTTTGATCTCAAGGTGGCCGGCAATATCTATACCCGGATCATGAATCCGACCACCGATGTGCTGGAAAAGCGCATCGCCGCATTGGAAGGTGGTATCGGCGCGCTGGCGCTGGCTTCCGGACAGGCCGCGATCACCTACGCCATCCAGACCATCGCCGAGGCCGGCGACAACATCCTCGCCTCCAGCGCGCTGTATGGCGGCACCTACAATCTGTTTGCGCACACGCTGCCGCAGTTCGGCATCCAGACCCGCTTTGCCGACTACCGCGATCCGCAGGCCTTCGCCGCGTTGATCGACGAGAAGACCAAGGCGGTGTTCGTCGAGTCCATCGGCAACCCGCGCGGCAACATCACCGACATCGAAGCGATCGCGAAGATCGCCCATGCCCATGGCGTGCCGGTGATCGTCGACAACACCGTGGCCACGCCGTATCTGCAGCGCCCGTTCGATTTCGGCGCCGATATCGTCGTGCACTCTTTGACCAAGTATCTCGGCGGCCATGGCACCAGCCTGGGCGGCGCGATCGTGGACTCCGGTCGCTTCCCGTGGGCCGAGCACAAGGAGCGCTTCCCGCGCCTGAATACGCCGGATGTGAGTTACCACGCGTGGTCTATACCGAGGCGCTGGGCCCGGCGGCCTACATCGGCCGCGCGCGGGTGGTGCCGCTGCGCAACACCGGCGCGGCGATTTCGCCGTTCAATGCCTTCCAGATCCTGCAGGGCATCGAGACGCTGGCGCTGCGCATGGACCGCATCAACAGCAATACGCTGGCGGTGGCCCACTATCTGCAGAAGCACGCCAAGGTGGCATGGGTGAACTACGCCGCGCTGCCGGACCATCCGGAGCATGCGCTGGTACAGAAGTACCTGCGCGGCCATGGCTCGGGGATTCTCACCTTCGGCCTGCCCGGCGGACGTGAGGCCGGTGCCCGTTTCCTCGATGCGCTGCAGCTGTTCACCCGTCTGGTGAACCTGGGCGATGCCAAGTCCCTGGCCACGCATCCGGCCTCCACCACCCATCGGCAGTTGAATGCGGCCGAGCTGGAGAAGGCGGGCGTCACCCTGGACACGGTGCGGCTGTCCATCGGCATCGAGCATATCGACGACCTGCTGGCCGACCTGGAACAGGCGCTGGCCAGCGCCTGATCAGGGGCGCCGTCGTCTCGTGGCGGTGGTGGAGAGGGTGCCTGCGACGCCCTCTCGGCCCGGTCACGGAACGCCCCCGCCGCCACTGGCGGGCGGGGCGACAGGGCGATGCGTCAG
>NZ_BAZI01000131.1 GCF_001310775.1 Stenotrophomonas pictorum JCM 9942 | reverse complement strand
GGGGATCACCTTGCGGGCGATGGCGGGCGCGGATGAGGCGCTGCGGTTATCGGGCCGGGTGAAGCGGCGCGTGCGCCCCGCTTCGGCCGGTAGCCCGCGCGGATGCATTGCATGCTAGGCTGGCGCCTCATCGCCACGTTAGCCACGTGGCGTTTTTATTTCCCTTCGATCGACAGGAATGGCTGCATGCCGACCGAAATCAGCACCACTTTGATCACCAACGATATTGTCGGGCTTGGCCTGATCGCCGCCACACTGGGCTGATCTTCCATCTGGCCAGCCGCCCTGACGGCTTCTGGCGGAAGTTCTTCACCTGGGTGCCGGCGCTGCTGCTGTGCTACTTCATTCCGGCCATCTACAACACCGCCGGGGTGATCGACGGCCACACCACCAAGCTCTACAACCCCATCGCGCGCGATGTGCTGTTGCCGGCGGCGCTGGTGCTGCTGACGCTGTCCATCGACCTGAAGGGCATCGCCCGGCTCGGCCCGAAGCTACTGATCATGTTCGTCACCGGCACCGTGGGCATCATGCTCGGCGCGCTGGTGTCCTTCCAGGCGATGAAGCTGATCCACGCGCCCACCGTGGCCGGGGACACCTGGGCCGGCATGGCCGCCTTGGCGGGCAGCTGGATCGGCGGCGGCGCCAACATGGCCGCGATGCGCGAGACCTTCAACGTCGATGCCACCACCTTCGGCCAGTTCGCCGTGGTCGATGTGGTGTGTGCCAGCATCCTGCTGATGCCGGCCCTGATCTGGCTGGCCGGTCGTGCGCAGGGCATCGACGCACGCAATGGTGCCGACACCTCGGCCATCGACGACATGAAGCGTCGTATCGCCGACTACCAGACCAGGAGCGCGCGCATTCCGACCCTGACCGATCTGATGGTCATTGTCGGCGTCGGTCTGGGCATCGTCGGGGCGGCACATGCGCTGGCGGCGCCGCTGGCGACGTGGTGTGCGGCCAACATCAGCTTTGCCAAGCAGGCCTCGCTGGACAACCAGTTCGTCTGGGTGGTGATGCTGTCCACCTTCGCCGGTCTGGCGCTGAGCTTCACCCGCGCACGCGAGCTGGAAGCGGCCGGCGCCTCCAAGGTCGGCACGCTGTTCCTGTACTTCCTGATCGCCTGCATCGGCATGCAGATGGACCTGCTCGCGTTGCTGGAGCGTCCGTGGCTGTTCCTGCTGGGTGTGATCTGGATGGGTACCCACGTGCTGCTGCTGTATGTGGTCGGCCGCCTGCTGAAAGCGCCGATGTTCTTCCTGGCCATCGGTTCGCAGGGCAATGTCGGCGCCGCAGCTTCGGCGCCGGTGGTGGCGGCGGCCTTCCATCCCAGCCTGGCGCCGGTGGGCGTGCTGCTGGGCACGGTCGGCTATGCCACCGGCACGGTGCTGGCCTACCTCACCGGGCTGATGCTCAAGTGGATGGCCGGCGCGGCCTGAGTCGGCTGCCAGCGGCAGGAAACCCGGTCAAAAAGAAGGACAGCATCTGCTGTCCTTCTTTTTGGTGCTGCCGACGTCTTGAAATCAGCCCATCGCGAGATGCCGTCGACCAGGATCAGGTTCAATGATCGAATCGGCGGGGATCAAACGCTGGTGTTGCTGGAGCTGACGGATGCTGGCCTGCATCGGCATATCCCCTGCCGCTGCCAGATCCACGTTGCTGCGCCGATGTGCCGGGTCAAGCAGGTTGCCTTGGACAGCGAATAGGCGGTCCCCGTGGATGAGCAGATGGTCGATTCTGTCCAGCCCGTCATCCGCCGAGCGCGCGGCGATACCCGCGGCGGTGTTGAGGAAGGACACGTCGTCTTTCAGGCCCAGCTTCTCCCGCTGGGGTCCAAGCTGGATGACCGCATCTTCGAACAAACGGTTCCCGACACTATTGGCCGATGCCGGGGCTTTGATTGCCTCGCCTTGTTCGGCATCGCGCAGCTGCTGCAGATCCAGCGAGTCCATCACCGAGGCGATACCATGAAGGTCATATCGATGCTTGAGCATCGCTCCGGGGACAAGGCGCTGGCCAAACGACAGCGGGGCGGGATCGGGCAGTTCGATTCGATGGCCGATAGCATCGGGCAGCGCCCATTTCAGCGGAATACTGTCTTCCTGCAGATGCGTGAGTAGCTCGTTCTTGACGCTGTAGCTGCGGATCAGCCCATCGGCTGCATATTCCCTGGCAGCAATCGGGTCCAAGCGTACACGCTCGAAGGTGTTGCTATGTACGCCTGCAGAGTTGTAAGTAACGGTGGGTGTGTTGTTGATGACGCCAGCGGCAGCAGCGAGGCCACCGCCCAAAGAGTGTCCAGTCAATAAAAGATTTTCGCCGTAAGCAGCCAAAGCTCTTTCGGTCAACTCGATTGCATTTTTGTACTGCCTTGTCTGGAATCCGACGCCCTGTCCCAGATTCTGTGGCCAGTCTTTACCTTGGTCGGTTCCGCAGAATGCCAGGACAACCTGTCCGTCAGGGCCGCGATAGAAGCCTGCATCGAAACCAGACCTGTCGTTGTGTAACAAGGAAGTGCCGATATTTTTGCTTCTAAGCTCTTGTTCACTGATTCGGGTCCATCCGGGCGGTAGAAGGACGGACTCTGGAGATTGACCTTCGCGACGGGTGCGTGCGTGAGCGTAGATATCTTGAAGTACCTGTGGCAGCTGAAGGTCAATAGATTGCGGTGTCGTACCGGCAATTGATCGGGCATCAAATTTGGTGAAAGTAGTCGATTCCATGACAAGCGCCTTCCCCGGTATCAATGCTCGATGGCAATGTTGTGCTGCTCCAGCCAGCCGCGAACATGTTCACGACCTGCCTTCCCTTTGGCGTTGAGCAGCTTTTCCGGCGTTCTAAAAAAGGAAAGTTGGAACGTATCGCCGTTATTGTTACGCAGAGTGGGATCAACACCCGCCTCCAACAGTTTGAGTACGGTGTCTGGATCCTTGGCGCCAATGTGAAGCAGGGTGTTTCCCAGGTTATCTCGACGCTTGATGTCGGCACCTGCATTGATCAAAAGATCGCGCTGGATATGCTGGTCATACATCACCGCAACGAACAGTGGCGTCCAGCCATTGGTGGGACGCGTGTAGTCGACGGGAACCTTGTGCTTGAGCAGAACCTCGAGGTACTCCGGTGGATCGACCATCGCGGCCATATGCACGACGGTTTCGTCATCCATGCCGATCAGGGAAGGATCGGCGCCGGCCTCCAGCAGCGCCTCGAGTGAAGCGGGCTTCTGGTTCCATATTGCCCATTCCAGCAGGGTCACATTGTATTGACCGCGGGCAGCCAGATCGGTGGTCGGCGCCAGTGCCTTTATCCGCGCGATATCGCCGTCAGCAATGGCATCTGCCAGCGGCTTCACGGCTGGATCGGTGAATGGGGTCTTCTGCGGGATGTCGGCTGCCACTCGTCCTTGCTCCTTTGCTTGAGACATTGTGCTTACGCATGAAGCGATATTGTTTATGCATGAAGTCGTTTTGCTTGCGCATGAAGCCACCAGCAACGAGGTGGCTATTGTTGCGAGAACACGGGTCTTTCTCTGCATTCCAGTTTCCTTTCCGGTTGCACTGCACGGGTGGCATGACCTGGGATTCCCTGGTGATGGCCGATCCTAGCACCGGGATCTGGGGTGGTCGGTCCTGCCCCTGTGATCGGCTTTGCAGATCGCGGATATGAAAGAACGGCAGGACAGCCGTTCTTCCCCGGCGAGGCCGGACGGTGACGCACAGGGATGCGCGTCATGAAAAAAGGCGGGGCCAATGGCCCCGCCTTCTATGTTCTTCAAACCGCGGACTCAGCAGCAGCGGAAGCCACTCTTGCCGCCGAAGCGGGCGTCCTGGCGTTCGCGGAAGAAGGTCTTGTAGTCCATGACCGGACGGTCGGGATGCTTCTCCTGCATGTGCCGCACATAGTTGTCATAGTCCGGCACGCCGCAGCACAGGCGCGCGGTCTGTACCAGACGCCGCCAGGTGCGGCGGAACGTCTGGTACTGGCCGACCGGGACCAGTTCGGTGCCCATTACACGTCCATCTCGTGCGGCTTGAGCGCCACGTACGGGGTTTCGCGGTCGGTGCGCACCGGCGAGCGGCGCGCCACCATGATGGTCTTGACCGAGTACACCAGCACCGCGAACACCACGAACAGGAACAGCGCGGTGAGGCCGGCGTTGATGTAGTTGTTGACCATCACCTGCTGCATCTGTCCGAAGTCCTTGGACGGCGGCAGCAGGTTGCCGGCGGCGATCGCATCACGGTACTTGTGCGCCTGGGCCACGAAGCCCACCGCCGGTTCGCTGGCGAAGATCTTGATGAAGCCGGCCGCCGTGGTGCAGATCAGCAGCCAGATCGCCGGCAGCAGCGGCACCCAGGCGTACTTCTCCTTCTTCATCTTGAACAGCACCACGGTGCACAGCAGCAGCGCCACGCCGGCCAGCATCTGGTTGGCGATACCGAACAGCGGCCACAACATGTTGATGCCGCCCAGCGGATCGGTCACACCCTGGTACAGGAAGTAGCCCCACAGCGCCACGCAGCCGCCGGTGGCGATGAAGCTGGCCACCCACGAATCGGTGCGACGCAGTGCGGGCACGAAGTTGCCCAGCAGGTCCTGCAGCATGAAGCGGCCCGAACGGGTGCCGGCATCGACCGCAGTGAGGATGAACAGTGCTTCGAACAGGATCGCGAAGTGGTACCAGAACGCCATCATGCCGTCGCCCGGCAGCACCGCATGCAGGATCTGCGCGATACCCACCGCCAGCGTCGGGGCGCCGCCGGCGCGCGAGAGGATGGTGCTTTCACCGATCTCGGCCGCGGTGGTGGTCAGCTGCTCCGGGGTGATCGCAAAGCCCCAGTTGCTCACCACCTGCGCGGCATGGACCACATCGGTGCCGATGATCGCCGCCGGGGAGTTCATCGCAAAGTAGATGCCCGGCTCGATGATCGAGGCCGCCACCATCGCCATGATCGCCACGAACGATTCCATCAGCATGCCGCCGTAGCCGATATAGGCGGCGTGGCCTTCATTGGCCAGCAGCTTGGGCGTGGTGCCCGAGCTGATCAGCGCATGGAAGCCGGAGACCGCGCCGCAGGCGATGGTGATGAACAGGAACGGGAACATGCTGCCCTTCCACACCGGGCCGGTGCCGTCGGTGAACTGTGTCAGCGCCGGCATCTTCAGTTCCGGCATCACGATCAGGATGCCGATCGCCAGGCCGACAATCGTGCCGATCTTGAGGAAGGTGGACAGGTAGTCGCGCGGGGCCAGCAGCAGCCACACCGGCAGCACCGCGGCCACGAAGCCGTAGCCGATCAGCATCCAGGTGATCTGCACGCCGGTGAAGGTGAACATCGGGCCCATCACCGGATCGGCGGCGACCTTGCCGCCGTACCAGATCGCGGCCAGCAGCAGCGCCAGGCCGACCACCGAGATCTCGCCGATCTTGCCGGGGCGGATGTAGCGCATGTAGATGCCCATCAGGATCGCGATCGGCATCGTCGCGATCACCGTGAACATGCCCCACGGGCTGCCTTCCAGTGCTTTCACCACGATCATCGCCAGCACCGCCAGGATGATGATCATGATCATGAAGACGCCGAACAGCGCGATGGTGCCCGGCACCGGGCCCATCTCCTCGCGTACCAGGTCGCCCAGCGAACGGCCGTTGCGGCGCGTGGAGATCATCAGGATCATGAAATCCTGCACCGCGCCGGCCAGCACCACGCCGGCAATCAGCCACAGCGTGCCGGGCAGGTAGCCCATCTGCGCGGCCAGCACCGGGCCGACCAGCGGGCCGGCGCCGGCAATGGCGGCGAAGTGGTGGCCGAACAGCACATGCTTGTTGGTCGGCACGTAGTCCAAGCCATCGTTGTTCAGAACCGCCGGGGTGGCGCGGGTGGGATCAACGCCGATGACCTTCCGGGCGACGAACAGGCCGTAGTAGCGGAACGCGACCAGGTACAGCGAAACCGCCGCCACCACGATCCACAACGCGTTGATGTGTTCGCCGCGGCGTAGCGCCACCACGCCCAGACAGAATGCGCCGATCAGGGACAGCAGCGCCCAGCCGGCTTTGGAGAAACCTTTCATCGAGTCGCCTCGCAGGAGATTGGCTCAAGGTTCTACCCATGGACGGCGGGGGTCAACGGATATGGCGGTGGCGGGACCCCAGACTTTGGTCTTACGGTGAAACCCCTGACAAACCTGACTGCGGGTTGCGTGGCGTGTCGCTTGCACCAGCACTGGAACAATCGGTTGCGAGGGCGGTGCTTGGTCCTGCCGTGGGCAGCCTCCATTGTCTGGATATATTTCAAGGAGCCTGATCATGACTGGTGACACCGCGGCCCGCGTGGTCCGCAACCTGCGGGGCATGCCCACCTCCGATGGTGCCGGCGTGCGTCTGACCCGGGTGATCGGCACGCCGGCGCTGCCGGAGCTGGATCCGTTCCTGATGCTGGACGAATTCGGCACCGACAAGCCGGAGGATTATCTGGCCGGTTTTCCCGACCATCCGCACCGCGGCTTTGAAACCGTCACCTACATGCTCGACGGCCGCATGCGGCACCGCGACAACCACGGCAACGAGGGCCTGCTGACCCCGGGCAGCGTGCAGTGGATGACCGCCGGGCGCGGGCTGGTGCATTCGGAGATGCCCGAGCAGGAGTCCGGGCGCATGCGCGGTTTCCAGCTGTGGGTGAACCTGCCGGCGCGCGAGAAGATGACCGATCCGCGCTACCAGGAGTTCGCCGCCGAGCGCATTCCGCAGGTCCAGCCGGCCCAGGGCGTGAGTATCAAAGTCATCGCCGGCAGCGTCGGCGGTGTCAGCGGCCCGATCGTGCAGCCGGCGACCGATCCGCTGTATCTGGATATCACCCTGGCGCCCGGCAGCTCGTGGCAGTACACGCTGCCGGCCGGCCACAATGCGTTCGCCTATGTGTTCGAAGGCGGCGTGACGGTGGGCGAGGGCGCAAATGCACGCGTGCTGGCGCAGAGCGAGCTGGCCGTACTCGGCGGTGGTTCCCAGCTGCAGTTGCAGGCCGGCCCACAGGAAGCGCGCCTGATCCTGGTCGCCGGGCGCCCGCTGGGCGAACCGGTGGCGCGTCACGGCCCGTTCGTGATGAACACCCGGCAGGAACTGATGCAGGCCTTCGTGGATTACCAGGAAGGCCGCTTCTGACCGATGCGCCGTCCGCGCCGCAGGAGCGCGGACGGGCCGCGCGGGGC
>NZ_BAZI01000130.1 GCF_001310775.1 Stenotrophomonas pictorum JCM 9942 | reverse complement strand
CCGCGCGGCGTGGTGGCGGGCAGGGCTTGCCAGGCACGGACCGGGCCGGCGGCGCCGGGAAGATCGATCCACTGGGACATGGGTGGGACTCCTTTGCGGGGCTGCCAATTAACGCATGCCCTTGTTCAGCATGGTGCCGGATGTGCCGGCTGACGACCGGTATAATCGCCGCCTTTCCGGCCCTGCGGCCCTTCGGCTCCGGCCCCCAGAATTCTGTGAACATGTCCCAGCTGAACCCCAAAGTCGGCTTCGTCAGCCTTGGCTGCCCGAAAGCCCTCGTCGATTCCGAGCGCATCCTCACCCAGCTGCGGGTGGAGGGCTACGACATCGTCCCGTCCTATGACGCGGCCGACGTGGTGGTGGTCAATACCTGCGGCTTCATCGACTCGGCCGTGGCCGAATCGCTCGATGCCATTGGCGAGGCGATGAACGAGAACGGCAAGGTCATCGTCACCGGCTGCCTGGGCAAGAAGGGCGACATGATCCGCGAGCATTACCCGGACGTGCTGTCGGTCTCCGGTCCGCAGGACTACACCACGGTGATGGAGGCGGTGCATGCCGCGCTGCCGCCCAAGCACAACCCGTTCGTGGATCTGGTCCCGGACTACGGCATCAAGCTGACCCCGCGGCATTACGCCTATCTCAAGATTTCCGAAGGCTGCAACCACCGTTGCAGCTTCTGCATCATTCCCTCGATGCGCGGCGATCTGGTGTCGCGTCCGGTTGACGAGGTGCTGCGCGAGGCCGAGCGTCTGGTCAAGGGGGGCGTACGCGAGCTGCTGGTGGTGTCGCAGGACACCTCGGCCTACGGCGTGGACCGCAAATACGCGCCGGGCACCTGGCGCGGCAGGGAATACGCCACGCGGATGAAGGCGCTGTGCGAAGGTTTGAGCGAGCTGGATGCCTGGACCCGCCTGCACTACGTCTACCCGTACCCGCACGTGGACGACGTGGTGCCGCTGATGGCCGAAGGCAAGATCCTGCCGTACCTGGACATCCCGTTCCAGCACGCCAGCCCGCGCATCCTCAAGCTGATGAAGCGTCCGGGCGCGGTCGACAAGACCCTGGAGCGGGTGCTGCGCTGGCGGCAGATCTGCCCGGACATCACCGTGCGCTCGACCTTCATCGTCGGCTTCCCGGGCGAGACCGATGCCGAGTTCGAGCAATTGCTGGATTTCCTCGATACCGCCCAGCTCGACCGCGTCGGCGCGTTTGCCTACTCGCCGGTGGAAGGCGCCACCGCCAACGACCTCCCGGACCCGGTGCCGGAGGACGTGAAGCAGGAACGTCTGGCCCGTTTCATGGAGAAGCAGGCCGCCATTTCCGCCGCCAAACTCGAAGCCAAGATCGGCAGCGTGCAGCAGTGCCTGATCGACGGTATCGAAGACGGTATCGCGGTGGCCCGCTCCAAGGCCGATGCCCCGGAAATCGATGGCCTGGTGCATATCCAGAACGCCGATGAAGCCAAGCTGCACGTAGGCCAGTTCGTCAATGTCCAGATCACCGACAGCGACGAGCATGACCTGTTCGGTGACGCAGTCATCGAGCACGCCAAGCCGGCGTTCGACCTCAAGGTGCTGTGACCGGATCGGTCACGGCTCCAAGCGCTGGCAACGGCCGGCGCCGCTTCATCGCCCCGCCCCGCGGGGAGGTGGCGCCAGCGTGTTTCACGCATCCGCTTTTCGCCGACTTTGGCGCCTGTCGCGACTGGATGACGGCCCCGGCGTGGCCCGCCATCGCCGCGCTCAACGCGCGCATGCCACCGTCGGGCAAACGGTTCGTGGAGCAGGACGGTGCATTGTTGGCCGATGGCCTGCATTACGAGACCCGTATCGCGCAGGGATACATCGCCACGCGTCCGCAGAACTGGCATGACCTGTTCAATGCGATGGTCTGGGTGCGTCATCCGGCCATCAAGCATGCTCTCAACCTGCAGCAGTGCCGGCACATCGCGCAGATGGGGCCGGGTGAGCGCAATCGTGCGCAGCAGGCGCTGACCCAGTTCGACGAGACCGGGGTCATCGTGCGGGTACGCGACAGCCGTCTACTCGATGCCTGGGACAAGCACGAGTGGCCCCGGCTGTTCCATACCCATGCCGCGCAGTGGCGCAATGGCGATATCGCGGTTGCTGCGGTCATCGGTCATGCGCTGATGGAGCAGATGCTGGTGCCGCGACGGTTGCTGGTTGGCAAGTGCGTGGTGGTGCAGGGGGGAGAGGATCTTGCCTGCGTTGCGCGTGTCGCCGCGGCCATTGCCGATGGCGCTGTTCTTGCCACGCCCGCCGAACTGCGGCCCTTGCCCTTGGCCGGCATTCCCTGCTGGCACCCCCGGCAGGATCCGGATTTCTATGCGCAGGCCGACTACTTCCGGCCGCTGCGCGACGGACGCGCCTATCCTCCGGCACTGCGCTGAGGTCGCAACGTCGCTGCGCAGGCCCGGTTGACGCGCTGGTGCTGCCAGCGGCGCGTGAACGTGTAGCAGTGCGCGCGGGCGCAACCGCTCCGCGCGCTTGTCAGAACGCGATGTCGCGGCTCTCGCCAGCGAAGGCCAAGGTCAGTCCGCCCGGACCGATGTTCATCATCGGTGATGCTCATCGGCAGCAGATGCAGGCTGACATTCTCCTGCGCGCAGGCGGCGCGCAGCTGTTCCAGCGCGGGCGAACCGTGCAGATCCTGCAGGGGGCCGGCGTAGGAGATGATCACGTGCGGCGCGTACAGGCCGCGTTGCACCTGGCGGGCGGCAACCGCGAACAGGCGGGCCCATGCGTCAGCGCGTCCACGGCACTTGGCGACCGGGCGGGTATCGCCCTGGCGGCCCAGCACGATGGGTTTGATATCCAGCGCGCCGTCCAGCAGCACGCTGGCCAGGCTGATGCTGCGATCGCCGCGCACCCGCGAGCGGGCGCGTGCGTAGCCCAGGTTGTCGGGCACGTAGTAGGTGTGGGTGGCGTCGATGATGCGCTGCAGTTCGCCGCGTATGTCCTTGGCCGGCACCTGCGCGCGCAGCAGGTCCTGCAGCACCATGGCGGGAATGCCGGAGCCGGCAAACATGTTGCGGGTGTCGATGACCCGGAACTGGAACGGACGGGCGATACCTTTTTCCTGGCGGGCCTGACGGATGGCGCTCGTGGCCAGCAGGCTGCCGTGGCTGGCAGCCTCGTGGATCGGGCTGCGGCTGGCGGTGATGGTCAGGCAATAGACCGAGTCGTAGTCCAGCGCGAAGTGTTCCAGGAAGAAACGGCTCATCTGTGCCGCATCGAGCGGCAGGGATTGTCCGGTGGCGCCTTCGCCGTTGGCGTTCTCGCGCATGTAGCGGGCGGTGGCGCTGGCGTCATGCTGGTCGATGTAGGTGGTGCTGCCGATCCGGATCGGAATCGGAATCACCGCCACATCCGCGCTGGCGAGAAAAGCCGGCGCCACATCGCAGGAGGCATCGATCACGATGCCGGTGCGCGCCGGGCGGCGCGGGTTGCTACTGAGGTCACCGCTGGCTGCGGTTTTTTCCGGGTCGAGCACCTGCATCTGGCGTCCTTTCGCGATGGGTAACCGCGAAGAAAAAACATGCGGCAGGGGCGCGGGTCAAATACACGATGACCGGATGCGGCAGGAGGCTCACATCCCCTTGATTCCATGGTGCACGCGTGGTGTCTGCATGCGCCGGCGTATGTGCGGATTGCGCGAATTTTCGGCGCGGTCAGTCCGGCGCATAGTGGATGGACAGCACGGCGAAGGTGTGCGGTCCGGCGGGCAGCTCCACGGTGAATTCGTCATCGACGCGCTTCTTCAGCAGCGCGCGCGCCAGCGGCGAATCGATGCTGATCCAGCCGGCGGGCGCGTCGGTTTCGTCCGGACCGACGATGCGATAGATCACCGTTTCGCCCGAGTCCACGTTCTCCAGTTCGACTGTCGCACCGAAGAACACCGCGTCCGGATCACTGGGCCGGGTATCGACCACACGCAGGGCTTCCAGCCGTTTGCTGAGGTAGCGCACGCGGCGGTCGATCTCGCCCAGCTGCTTCTTGCGGTAGGTGTATTCGGCGTTCTCCGAACGGTCACCTTCTGCGGCGGCGGCAGCCAGTGCCTTTACCACTTCCGGCCGGCGCTGCCGCCACAGCTCATCGAGCTCGGCCTTCAGCCGCGCATGGCCCGGCGCGGTGATCAGTGCGGTACTTTTTTCAGCGGGAGGGCGCCAGCGGCTCATGGAGTCAGCGCTTTCCGCCGAAGATGCCCCCGAGGATGCCGCGCACGATCTGGTTGCCCAGCTTGGTGCCGACGGTGCGGGTGGTCTGCTTGGCCATGGTTTCGAGCATGCCTTGGCGGCGCCTGGTGCCGAAGATCGCATCCTTGATCGCCTGGCCAAAGCCGCTGTCCTGTTCGTCGTCCTGCTCGCGGGTGCGGGCCTTGGGGGCGTCGGCCTGTTCCACCACCTTCTGCGCACGCTGGGCCAGCCGTTCGGCGGCCGATTCGCGATTGATGGCGGTGTCGTAGCGGGTGCCGACCGGGCTGCCTGCGCGTACCTGCGCACGCTCCGTCTCGGTGATCGCGCCCATGCGGCAGCGCGGCGGCGCGATCAGGGTTTTCTGTACCGGCGAGGGAATGCCCTTGTCCTGCAGCGTGGAGACCAGGCTTCGCCGGTGCCCAGCTGCGAGAGCGTGGCGGTGACATCCAGTTTGGGGTTGGGCACGAAGGTCTCGGCGGCGGTCCTGACCGCCTTCTGGTCGCGCGGCGTGAACGCGCGCAGTGCATGCTGCACGCGATTGCCGAGCTGGCCGAGGATGTTGGCTGGCACGTCATCGGGAAACTGCGAGCAGAAGTACACGCCCACGCCCTTGGAGCGGATCAGCCGCACCACCTGCTCGATGCGCTGCACCAGCGCCGGCGGGGCATCGTCGAACAGCAGGTGGGCCTCGTCGAAGATGAACACCAGTTTGGGCTTTTCCAGGTCGCCCACTTCCGGCAGTGTTTCGAACAGCTCCGACAGCAACCACAGCAGGAAGGTCGAATACAGGCGCGGCTTGAGGATCAGCTGGGCGGCGGCGAGGATGCCGATCACGCCGCGGCCGTCGTGGTTGACGCGCATGATCTCGGCCAGCTCCAGTGCCGGCTCGCCGAAGAAGGCTTCGCCGCCGTCCTGCGACAGGCGCAGCAGCGCACGCTGGATCGCCGCCACCGACTGCGCGCTGACCAGTCCGTACCCGGTGGAGATGTCCTTGCGCTCCTCGGCGACCAGGTTCAGCAGCGCGCGCAGATCATCCAGATCCAGCAGCAGCAGGCCGCGGTCGTCGGCCAGCTTGAACACGATATCGAGCACACCGGCCTGGGTGTCGTTGAGCTCCAGGATGCGCGCCAGCAGGGTCGGGCCCATCTCGCTGACGGTGGTGCGTACCGGATGGCCGAGTCTGCCGTACAGGTCCCAGAACACGGTGGGACTGGCGGCCGGCGCGTAGTCTTCCACACCGATGTCGGCCGCGCGCTGGGCCAGCTTGTCACTGATCTCGCCGGCGACCGCCAGACCGGCCACATCGCCCTTCACGTCGGCCAGGAACACCGGCACGCCGATCCGCGAGAAGCCCTCGGCCAGCGTCATCAACGTCACCGTCTTGCCGGTGCCGGTAGCGCCGGCCACCAGGCCGTGGCGGTTGCCAAAACGCGGGAGCAGGGTGACGGCGATGTCGTCGGTGACGCCTTTGCCGAGCAGGATCGGGTCCATGGAGGCACTCATAGATGAACGAAGGGGGATTCTACCGGCCGACTATATCGGCGCCGCAGCCATGTTGCCCCCGGGCAAGCGGGGCGGCTACCCTGCCTGACCCTTCGCGTGCAGTGCTGCTGATGTCCGTTTCCCTGTCTTCCCTCCGCACCTGGCCGCTGCTGCTGGCGACCAGCCTGTTGATCGCCGCTCCTTCGGCCCACGCGCTGTCGGCCCGTGACCAGGCCAAGGTGAGCGCCCTCCACGAGCGCATGACCGCCGCGGAAAAGCGCTATACCGATGCGCTGGTGCTGATGGACAACGCCGATCCCAAGGGCAGCAGCGAGGGCGATGCGGCGCTGGAGGACATGGAAGATGTGATCGCCGACTGCATCGCTCAGAAGGGCTGCCAGGTCGGTGGTCTGCTTGCCACCTACAAGCGCCTGCTCAAGCAGCGCGCGGACAGCGCCGGGGAGAGCGACGGTGACGAGGCCATCGGTCCGCTGGAAGCCGATCCGGACCATGTCGCGCCACTGGTCGCCGATGTGCCGGAGGCGGCGCGCGCGGCGGCCCTGTTGAACGACCACCGCCACGCATTCGATGACATGGTCGAGTACAACCCGGCGGTGCAGGCCGGCATCCGGCGCTGGCTCACCGACATGCGTCCGGCGTTGCTGACCAGCTATGAGAACTACATGAACCTGCGTGCGGTGATGTGGCCGGAGTGGGAGAAAAGCGCGCTGCCGGAAGCGTTGCTGTTCGGCATCATGGCCAAGGAATCCAACGGCCGTGTGCATGCCTCCTCGCGCGCCGGCGCGGCCGGGCTGATGCAGTTCATGCCCGCCACCGGCCGCCGTTTCGGCCTGGGCCCGGACGGCACCGGTTTCGATACCCGGTTTGATGCCCGCAGCGCGGCCGAAGCCAGCGCCGCCTACATGAATGAGCGCATGCGGGTGCTCAACAAGAACATCGAGTACGCGCTGGCCGCCTACAACGGGGGCGAGGGGCGCGCGGCCCGTATCTACCGCGAAGCCGGCGGGCAGAGCTTCTGGACCGATTCGGCCTATTCCCAGTTCCCGGGCGAAACCAAGGACTATGTGCCGATGGTGATCGCCGCGGCGTGGATCTTCCTGCACCCGCAGCAATATGGCGTGGAGTTTCCCAAGGTCAACGCGCAGCCGGCGACGCTGCGCCTGGCCAAATCGACCACCATCTACGAGCTGACCATCTGCCTGGGCAGCGCCGGTACCCGTGACGGCTACATGCGCGTGTTGCGGAACCTCAACCCGCGCTACGAGGCCGACGGCTGGATTCCGGCCGGCACCACGATCAACGCGACCACCCGTATCGCCGGGCTGTACAACCGCTACTGCGTCAGCGGCCCACGCGCGGATCTGGCCCGTACCCTGATCACCGCCGATCTGAATGCCGCGATCAAGCGCCCGTCGGCGGCGACATTCACCGGCAGTGTCGCGGTAGGGGATGTGCAGTCCATGCAGGCCGCACAGGTGGCGGGCCCTGCGGCCGTGCCTGCACCACGTCCGGTGGCTCCGGCGCGGCGCGCCGCGCGA
>NZ_BAZI01000129.1 GCF_001310775.1 Stenotrophomonas pictorum JCM 9942 | reverse complement strand
CCGCAGCAGCGTCGGCGGTTGATGCGGTGAGGCGTATCGCAATTGCCGAGCGCGGCAACTGGCGCGCGCGCGCGGCCGAGGCCGGGTTCCGCTTCCACACCATCGACGGTGCCCCGTACTGGGACGAAAGCGCGTACTACGCCTTCACCCTGCGCCAGATCGAGCACGACATCGAGGATCCCAGCGCCGAACTGCATGCGATGGCACTGGATCTGGTGGGCGAGGTGGTGGCCAGCGAGGCGCTGATGGCGCAGCTGGCCATCCCGGAAGCTTTTCGCGACTGGATCGCCGAGAGCTGGCGCCGGCGTGATCCGCATCTGTACGGGCGGCTGGACTTCGCCTACGACGGCACCGGCCCGGCCAAGCTGTACGAGCTGAACTACGACACGCCCACCTCGCTGTACGAGGCGTCGTTCTTCCAGTGGCAATGGCTGGAGGACCAGCGCAACCGTGGCGCGCTGCCGCTGCAGGCCGACCAGTTCAATTCGATCCACGAAACGCTGGTGGAGCGCTTTGCCGAACTGGCGGCGCGGCTGCCGCCGCCGCTGTATTTCAGCGCGGTGGGCGAGTCGAGCGAGGACCAGGGCACGGTGGATTACCTGCGCGATTGCGCGGCGCAGGCCGGCCTGCACGGCGCGGCGATCGCGATCGAGGACATCGGCCTGTCGGCCGACGGCCGTTTCACCGATCTGGACGATCGGGTGATCGGCAGCCTGTTCAAGCTGTACCCGCTGGAAGACCTGATGCGCGAGGAGTTCGGCGCGGCGCTGCCCAAGTCCGGCGTACAGCTGCTGGAGCCGGCGTGGAAGGCGGTGCTGAGCAACAAGGGCATCCTGCCGCTGCTATGGCAGCGCCATCGGGGCCATCCGAACCTGCTGGAAGCGCATTTCGACGATGGCAGCGCGCTGCCGGCCGGCTGGGTGCGCAAGCCGCTGCATTCGCGCGAGGGCGCCAATGTCGCCATGCACATGAGCGATGGCCGCTGGCAGGAAAGCGAAGGGCCGTACACCGGGCCGAGCATCCGGCAGGCGTTCCATGCGCTGCCGGTGTTCGAGGGCAACTATCCGCTGGTCGGCAGCTGGGTGGTGGGCGATCAGGCCTGCGGCATCGGCATCCGCGAGGACGACAGCCGCATCACCCGCGACAGCGCCCGCTTCCTGCCGCACGCGATCATCGATGACGCGCCGCAGGGCAGCACCCGCATCTATCTGTAATCGATCGGCCGGGACGCTAGAACAGGACAAGGCCCCGCATCGCGGGGCCTTGCTTGTTTTACATCTTGTAGATCAGGTGCACGCTAAAGGTGCGGCCGGACTCACCCTCTGAGCGCCACCATTCCAGATCCTCGCCCACGGCCAGATTGCGCTTCTCGTTGAGCAGGTTGCGCGCGTCGAACTTCACCAGCCAATGCGTGCCGAAGTGGTGGCGCAGGCTGAAGTCCAGACTGTCGTAATCGTCCGTGCCGCGGTTGAGATAGGGCTCGTCGCCCAGTGTGGTCAGGCTGGCGCTCTGGTAGTTCCAGGCCAGGCGCACCTCGCCGCCTTGCGGCAACGCATAGAACACGGCGAGGTTGGCCAGCCATTCGCTCTGGTCCACCAGTTGGTCGAGCTGGTGACGCTGGCCCTTGGCGATGTAGTCCATCGATCCATCCGACCACATCAGATTGGTGGACATGCCCACCTTGTCACTCAGGAAACCGGGCAGGTGCGGGATGCGGTTGTTGATGTAGCCGAACTCCACGCCGCTGATGGTGGAGCCCTCGGCATTCATCGGCCGGGTGGACAGCCACGATAGGCCGTCGATCTGCACCTCGCTGGCCAGGCGGAAGATGTCGTCCTTGATTTGCTTGTGGAACAGGCCCAGCGTCATCGCTGAATCGTAGCCATCGATGAACCATTCCACCGCCACGTCAAAGTTGTCCGACACGCGTGGCCTCAGGTCCGGGTTGCCCTGGCTGATGGTCTGGTTTTCTTGGTTGATGGTGGAAGGTTCGGCGATCTGGTTCGGCATCGGCCGGCCCAGGGTACGGCTATAGGCCGCTTTCAGCCGCCAGCTGTCGTTGAAGCTGTGCAGCAGGTTGGCCGAGGGCAGCCAATGGTCGTACTTGCCCTTGCTGGGGACAAAGCGGGGGTCGAACACGCCATTGACGGTTTCCGGCGCGTGACCGGTGTAGTCCGCCTTGTCGTAGCGCAGGCCGGCCACCACCTTGGTGCTGTCGGTGGCATAGCCGAACATGCCGTAGCCCCAGCCGATGGTCTCGTCGTAGCGGAAGTCTTCCGTGCCGGAGGCTTTCAGTGACGAGGCCGCGTTGATGCCCAGCGTGGGCAGCACTTCATCGCGGAACTTGGCGTAGTCCACCACCATCGACGGCAGCGGGAAATAGCCCGGGGTGAAATGGTAGTCGCTGTAGCCGGCCAGGGTGAAGACCGGATTGATGACGTAGTTGGTCACCGTGACGTCGCGCTCCAGCGCATAGTCACGCAGGCCCGCACCGAACTTCCAGCCCCATCCCAGGCTGCCGTTGTCCATGTTGTGGCTGTAGTCCAGCTTGAACTCGGTGGCATCGGCTTCCGAGGCGGTCTGGGTGGTGGAGGCGCTGGCCAGCTTGTAGCCGCTGGCGTTGCCATAGCGCTCTGGTTCGCGCACGTCGAAGCCGTAGTGCTTGCCATCGAACCAGTAGTCAAGCAGGCCACCGGCATTGCTCAGGCGATAGCGCACCTGTGGAGCCGTATTGTCGTAGCCGGAGAACGAGTAGCCGGCACGCACATCCAGGCGGCTGAGTTCATCGAAGTCGAAACGTGAGTGGTAGATCGCACCGCGGCTGCGGCGGTCGATGGTGTCCATGTAGAACGCGGTATCGGCCCGTCCCACGCTCAAGGTGCCGGAGGCGTCGGTCTGGTTCTGCATGCCCGACAAGCTGTTGAGGCTGTATTCGTTGCGGTTCTCGGTGTAGTCCTGGCCGTAGCCGTACAGCAGCAGCGAGTGGTAGCTGCTGTCGTTGGGCTTCCACTCCAGGCGCGCGGAGATGCCCTTGCGGTCGGAGACGCGGTTGTTGAAGTCATAGCTGCGCGCGGTGTCGGGTACGGCGCGGTAGCCGTTCCAGCCCGGTGCCGATGGCGAGGCGATTTTCTTGCCGGACTGGTCGAAGAACATCAGGCCGTTGGCGTTGTACTTGGTCAGGTCGCGCTGCTGGGTGCCGGCGTTGGCGGCCAGGGTCAGGCCCCACTGCCCATCGGCACCGAATACCGTCGACCACAGCGCGCTCAGGCCTTTGCCAAGGTTGTTGCGGTGGTCGTCGTGCAGGTTGTTGGTGTTGGGCACCGTGTTGTAATCGGCCCAGTTCAGCTGCGCGTCCACGATCAAGGCATCCTTGCCGCCGTTCTGGAATGCGCTGCGCGGCACCAGGTTCACCACGCCACCGACCGAGCCCGATTCCAGGTCGGCGGTAAAGGTCTTGTAGATGTCGGTGCGGCGTGCCACCTGGCTGGGGATCATCCCCATGTCGACGCGGCGGGTGCCATCGCCCGAATCGCCCACCGAGATCATGGTGATGCCGTCGATCATGGTGTGGTTGAGATCCGGGGTGATGCCGCGAATGGTGATGAATTGGCCTTCGTCGTCACGGTACAGCGTGCCGACCCCGGGCACGCGGCGCAGCGCCTCGGTGATGTTCTGATCGGGCAGATCGCCGGTATCGTCCTGCACCAGGCTGTCGACGATGCCGTCGGTGTTGCGGCGGATCTCGATCTGTTCCTGGCCTTGCTGGATGGAGCCGGCCACCACCTGCACGGCATCGAGCTGGGTGGCGTCGGGGGCGGTCTGTGGTACGGCGGCGAAGGCCGGGGTTGACAGGACAAGCGCCAGCGAGATGCTGGCGGGCAGCAGCGCGGTACGCAGCAGGCGCGGAGATACGGTCATGGGCGTGGCTTTCCAATCGGGGAGAAAACGGCGAGGGTGCACGGCGCGCGCCGGCAATTCGGTCAGATGCGTTCGGGCTGCGGCCGGTCGGGGCTGAGCTGGAAGCGGGCGACGGTGGACAGCTGTCCGCCCGGGCGTTCGACGCGGTCCACTACCTTCAGCTCGGTGCTCCAGCGGTCGGCGCGGATATCGAAGATCTGGTAACCGCGCTGCGCGTTGTTGAAGCTGATGTGCGGGTTTTGTGCCAGGTAGTGTTCCTGGCCTTTGCGCAGTAGGCCGCCATCGCCGTTGGAGCTGATCGAGGTGCAGACGAACTCGCTGGCAACCGCGGCGCTGGCCAGGTCCTGCGGATTGGAGGGCAGGTGGCCGACGTAGTGCTGGTGCACATCGCCGGTGGCGATCACCACATTGCGCAAGCCGCGCTGCTGGATGGCCTGGATCAGGCGCGCGCGCGAACGCGGGTAGCCGTCCCAGCCATCATCGCTGAGTGCGGGCTCGGTGGCATCCGGGCGACGGCGGTCCAGCGGCATGCACACCACCTGCTGGGCGATCAGGTTCCAGCGTGCGTCGTTGTCCAGACCCTGCTGCAGCCACTGCTGCTGTGCATTGCCGAGCATGCTGTCCTCACCATCCACATCGGTGCGGCAATGCGGCTCCTCGGGCTTGCCACAGAACTGGTCGCTGCGATGGCTGCGCGTATCCAGCACATGCATGCGCAGCAATTGTCCGTAGTCGAGCCGACGGTGCATGCTCAGGCCATGCGGGCGCGCCAGCTGTGCGCGGCGTACCGGCATGTTCTCGTACCAGGCCTGCAGTGCCGCAGCGCGGCGCAGCAGGAAAGCTTCGGGCGGCGTACCGTCCTGATCGAACTCGCCGGCCCAGTTGTTGTCCACCTCGTGGTCGTCGAACGAGGGGATGAAAGCGACCGCCGCGTGTGCGGCCTGCAGATCGGTGTCGCTCTTGTACTGGGCGTAGCGGCGACGGTAGTCGGCCAGATCGTAGATTTCCTCCCCCAGGTGCTCGCGCACCATGATCTTGCGACCGTCCAGGGTCACGCCTTTGCCGGCTTTTCCTTCATAGATGTAGTCGCCGTAGTGGAACAGTGCGTCCAGCTCGCCATCATTGGCCAAGTGCTGATAGGCGGAGAAGTAGCCGGCTTCGTAATGCTGGCAACCGGCCACGGCGATGCGCAGTGCATCCGGCGTGCTGCCAGCGGCTGGTGCGGTGCGGACACGACCGATGCTGCTGCTGGCATCGTCCAGGTGGAAGCGGTACCAGTACGGTCGTTGTGCGGCCAGCCCCGCCACTTCGACATGCACGCTGTGGCCCAGCTCGGGGCGTGCGATATGCGCACCGCGCTGCACGACACGCGAGAAATGCTCATCCTCTGCAATTTCCCACTGCACCTGCATCGGGGTCATCGGCATGCCACCGTGTTGCTGCAGGGGCTCCGGCGCCAGGCGGGTCCAGATGACAAAGCCATCGGGCAATGGATCACCGGCGGCAACGCCCAAGGTGAAAGGGTTCGCGTTGAGTCTGGGAGCTGCAAGCAGGCTGCGCGGCGCCATGCCGGCCAGCAGGGCAAGACCACCTGCGCCGAGCAGTAGCTGGCGGCGGGTGACGAGACGAGCGTTCATCGAGCAGAGAATTTCCGTACAGCGGTAGGCGGGGCGGATTCTCTTGTCCGAGCATTACATGGTGGTTACCACGGTGTGTCGGTGATCATGTGGGTATGCATGCGGTGATGCAGGGCGTCTTGCGCTGCAACGACATCGCAGCGGAAACATGCAAAATCCTGCGATAGAAGATGCGTGCGCAATGGAGTGCGATGGCCGCTTTGGCGCAGGCCATGCTCCGCTCAGGCAATGCCTGGCTTGGCCCGGCACTACAGCTTTCGCTGTCTACATCGCTGCTTACAGCAGGCCGTCGCGCTTCACGGCCAGGTAGCGTTCCACCAGCGCCGCCGGCAACTCCTCGGCGGTGACATCCAGCACCATCACCCGGTGGCTGCGCAGCGCTTCGTGCGCCTCGCTGCGTTCTTGCAGATAGCGGGCGATCGCGCCGGCCTGCACCGCGTCGGCCAGGGTGTCGACTTCGCGGGTCAGTGCCTCATCCAGCGCCCGTTCGCGCAGGCTGGCCACGCACACCAGGTGACGCTTCTGCAGCAGCCGCACCGCGGCCAGCAGATCCTCGATGTCCTCGTCGCGCACATTGGTGACCAGCATCACCAAGGCACGGCGCGACTGGCGCAGCGACAGCTCGGTGGCGGCGGCCAGATAGTCGGTGGCCACCGGCTGCGGCTGCAGGTCGTAGCTGGCGCGCAGCAGCGCATCGATCCCACCCATGCCACGTTGCGGTGCCACCCAGCGGGTCTGCCCGCCGCTGGCGAACAGGCCCACGCCATCGCCCTGGCGCAGCGCCAGATACGACACCACCAGCGCGGCATTGAGCACATGATCGAAGTGCGACAGGCCACCGTCGTCGGCCATCATGCGGCGGCCGGTATCGATCAGCATCAGCAGCTGCTGGTTCTTCTCGTCCTGGTACTCGCGCGAGATCAGCTTGCGTGCGCGTGCGGTGGCCTTCCAGTCGATCTGGCGCAGGCTGTCGCCGACCCGGTATTCGCGCATCTGGTGGAAATCGGTGCCTTCGCCACGGCGGCGCTTGAGGTGGGCGCCGACCAGGCGCGAGGCCATTTCCGCGCTGAGCAGCGCAAAGCGGGTGAGCGGGGCGAAGTTGGGATACACGCGCACGGTCTGCGGCGTGCCGGCCAGGCGTAGCTGGCGCCACAACCGCAAGGGCGAATGCAGCCGCAGGTGCACGCCATCGAACACGAAGGTGCCGCGGCTGGCCGGGGTGAAGCGGTAGCTGAAACGGGTTTCACTGGCGCGCGCCAGCGTCAGCCGGCGTGGCAGGCCCTGGCTGTTCCAGCCATCGGGCAGCAGGTCGAACACGTCCACGCACTGGCGGCCGAAGGCATCCAGCTGCAGCCAGGTTTCGCGTTCCACGCCCAGCGCCAGTGAATCGGACAGCTCGCGTCGCACCTGCGGGGTGGGCCGGCGCCACAGCAGCAGTCCATCCAGCAGCGCAAGCAGGGCGATCACGCCCGCCACCGCCTGCCACAGTGGCAACGGCAGGTAATGCAGCGCCGCCGGCACGCCCAGCAGTCCCCACAGCACCAGCAGCGCGAGCAGCAGCGGGGCGGGCCTCACTTGCGCGGTGCCTCCACCTTGGCCAGCAGCGCGGTGAGCACATCGTCGGTGGACTGGCCTTCGATCTGCAGTTCCGGTGCCAGGGTGATGCGATGGCGCAGCACCGGCCGGGCGATCTCGCGCACGTCATCCGGGGTGA
>NZ_BAZI01000128.1 GCF_001310775.1 Stenotrophomonas pictorum JCM 9942 | reverse complement strand
GGTGCAGCCCAGCACCAGGCGGCAATCGGCCACGGCCTCGGCCAGGGCCCCAAATACCGGGGCATCCCCCAGGACATCCTCGGCCCCGGCCGAACGGCGGAACGCGACGTCATCCAGCGGGTTCTCCGGGGCCACCAGCACCAGCCTCGACAGCCCCATGGTCTTCATGGCACGGGCCGCCGCACCGATATTGCCCGGATGCTGGGTGCCGACAAGAACAAAACGAATATGAGCGGAAGCAGACATGGCGGTAAAAAAAATCAGGAGCTGGACAGCGGTAGATGGTAAACTGCGCGACGGCCTTTGCGCCGACCTGCTCTTTTCCCCCGCCAATCCGATCTCTGCCTTCACGGGAGCCTTTCGCCATGCAGAAACCCGCCGTAACCGTCATGGTCAAGGCCGCACGCCTCGCCGGCAACGTCCTGCTCCGCAACATCAACAAGCTTGAAGCCCTGAACGTGGTACAGAAGGGTCGGATGGATTACGCCAGCGAAGTCGATGGCGATGCGGAAAAGGTCATTGTCAAGGAACTCAAGCGCGCCTACCCCGAATACGGCATTTTCGGCGAGGAAGGCGGCATCCAGGGCGTCAACCGCTTCATGTGGGTGATCGACCCGCTCGACGGCACCAGCAATTACCTGCGCGGCTTCCCGCACTACTGCGTCTCCATCGCCCTGGTCGAAAACGGCGAGCCGATCGACGCGGTGATTTTCGACCCGCTGCGCAACGAACTGTTCACTGCCAGCCGTGGCAATGGCGCCGTGCTCAACGACCGCCGTATCCGGGTGGCGGAGCGCAAGGATCTGGAAGGCACGATGATCCACACCGGTTTCGCGCCGCGTGAGCGTGCCCGCGCCAGCACCCAGCTCAAGACCGTCGACACCCTGCTGGTGCAGGCAGAAGACGTACGCCGCACCGGTTCGGCCGCATTGGACCTGGCCTATGTGGCCTGTGGCCGTGCCGATGCCTATTTCGAGGCCGGCGTGAAAGCCTGGGACATCGCCGCCGGCGTCCTGCTGGTGCGCGAAGCCGGTGGCAAGGTCTGCAACTACCGCGGCGCGACGCTGGCCCGCATGGATTCACGCGGCCCGGAAACCCAACAGGTGGTAGCTGGCAACATCAAGGTGTGCGAGGCGCTGCAGAAGGTGATCGTCAACACCGGCTACGCCGCTGAATTCGATCCGAAGTTCTGATCGAGACCGCTTGCGCGTTGATGAAACGGCACCCGCAAGGGTGCCGTTTTTGCTTGGGGTGTACACACCCATCCGGCGGGCGCAGCCAACCACACCGCGCTCCCGAAGCCGGCGCCGCGTGTCGCGACAATCCCATTGCCACTGCCGCGCCAATACGAAAAAACGCCCGGCATTGCCGGGCGTTCTCGCCAGAGGGTGCCCGAAGCCGGTCAGGCCACCGTCGAGGCCCGCAGCGCGGCGATGCGCTCATCCAGCGGCGGATGGCTAAGGAACAGCTTCTTGGCGGTGGAGCCGGCGATGCCGAACGCGGCGATCTGCGTGGGAAGCGTGCTCTGGCCGTGATTGAGCTTGAGCCGCTCCAGCGCGGCGATCATCTTCTGCCGGCCGGCCAGCGAGGCCCCGCCCTGGTCGGCGCGGAATTCGCGATGACGCGAGAACCACATCGCAATCACCGTCGCCCCCAGGCCGAACACCATCTCCAGCACGAACACGATGATGTAGTAGGCAAAGCCACGACCACCGCCTTCGCGATTGCCCGACAGCGCGCTGTCGATGACGCCGCCGACCACGCGGGCCAGCACGATCACAAAGGTGTTCAGCACGCCCTGCAGCAGCGCCATGGTGATCATGTCGCCGTTGGCGACGTGGGCGATTTCGTGGCCCAGCACGGCCTCGGCCTCGTCCTCGCTCATGTTGTGCAGCAGGCCGGTGGAGACCGCCACCAGTGCGTTGTTGCGGTTGGCGCCGGTGGCGAATGCGTTGATTTCCGGCGCGTCGTACACCGCCACTTCCGGCATGCCGATGCCCGCCGCCTTGGCCTGGCGGGCCACCGTATCCAGCAGCCAGCGCTCGGTCGGGTTGCGCGGCTCAGTGATCACCACCGCGCCGGTGCCGCGTTTGGCCATGAACTTGGACAGCAGCAGCGAGATGATCGAGCCGCCGAAGCCGAAGATGGCCGCCATGACCAGCAGGCCACTCATCTGCGAGGGATTCACGCCCGAAACGGACATGACAACACTGGCCAGGACCAGCACCGCCAGGTTGGTCAGAAGAAACAGCCCAATACGGGTAAACATGGGAAACATATCCGTGAGGATGGGAATGGCGTTAAATCTGCGGCGCGTACTGCTTGAATTCAAGCACCAATGTGACGGACGATTCAGTTTCGATGTCCTCCTCTGTTTACCGCGGCCGCTTCGCGCCCTCACCGACCGGTCCGCTCCACCTGGGATCCCTGCTGGCCGCCTTTGGCAGCTGGCTGCTGGCCCGCCATGCGGCAGGCCAATGGCTGGTGCGGATCGAGGACGTGGACCCGCCCCGCGAGGTTGCCGGTGCGGCCGACCGGCAACTGGCCACCCTCACGGCTTTCGGCTTGGTGTCCGACGCGCCGGTGCAGTACCAGAGCAGGCGGCACCCCCTCTATCGCGCGGCGATCAACACCCTGCTCGCACAACGCAAGGCCTTCTACTGCCACTGCAGCCGGGCCGATCTGGGCATGCAACATGGCATCCACCGCCATTGCGTGGCCAGCCAGATGCGCCCCCATCCGGCCATCCGTCTGCGCGTGCCGGACGGCAGCCGCATCGCCTTCGAAGATGCCCTGCAAGGCCGGATTGAACAGCAGGTGGATAGGGAGGTCGGTGACTTCGTCCTGCTGCGTGCCGATGGCTGCTGGGCGTACCAGCTGGCGGTGGTGGTGGACGACGCCGACCAGGGCATCAGCCACGTGGTGCGTGGCGCCGACCTGATCGACTCCACGCCGCGGCAGATCCTCCTGCAACGGGCGCTGGGCCTGCCGACACCCGCTTACCTGCACCTGCCGCTGGTAATGGGCAGCGACGGCCACAAGCTCTCAAAGTCCCTGGCCGCGCTGCCGGTGAACGCCGATCAGCCGTTACCGGTATTGCGCTGGCTGTGGGCGGCACTGGGCCAGCAGCCGGCCAGGATCGAGGCGGCGGTCACGCTGCCGGAGCTGCTGCAACAGGCCGTTGCGGGGTTTGAACCGGCACAGCTGCGCAAGAGCGGCTTGATCGCCGTCGATTCGCACCCGGCGTGAGCGCGGTTTCATTAGAATCACCCGCTCCCCTGCGAATCCGCCCTGGAGCACACCCCATGACATCCCGCGTTGCACTGGTCACCGGTGGTACCGGCGGCATCGGTTCCGCCATCTGCCAGCGCCTTGCCGACCAGGGACACCGGGTCGCCAGCAATTTCCGCAATGCCGAAAAGGCGCAGCAGTGGCAGCAGAAGATGCAGGCCAAGGGATATGACATCGCGCTGTTCGAAGGCGACGTGGCCGACCCCGCCAGCGGTCGCAGGCTGATCGATTCGGTGGAGGCGGCGCTCGGTCCGGTGGAGATCCTGATCAACAACGCCGGCATCACCCGCGACACCACCTTCCATCGCATGAGTGCCGAGCAGTGGCACGACGTGATCAACACCAACCTCAACTCGGTGTTCAACGTCACCCGCCCGGTGATTGAAGGCATGCGCAAACGCGGCTGGGGCCGGGTGATCCAGATCAGCTCGATCAACGGCCTGAAGGGCCAGTACGGCCAGGCCAACTACGCCGCAGCCAAGGCCGGCATGCACGGCTTCACCATTTCCCTGGCACGCGAGAACGCCGGTTTCGGCATCACCGTCAACACCATTTCCCCCGGCTATGTGGCCACCGACATGGTGATGGCGGTGCCCGAGGAGGTCCGCGCCAAAATCATCGCCGACATCCCCACCGGGCGCCTGGGCAAGCCGGAGGAGATCGCCTACGCGGTGGCGTTTCTGGTGGCCGAAGAGGCAGCCTGGATCACCGGCTCGAACCTGGATATCAACGGCGGCCACCACATGGGCTGGTAAGCCTCCACCCCTTGCTGCACGATGACCGCATTCCTTGCTGCGCAACAAATAACAATTCGCCGGCCTTTGCAACCCGTACGTTTGGCGGTTGCAAGCCCTGCTGCACTGCGCCATGCTGCGCCCATACCGTGACGAGTGACTGCTTAATGGCTGCGACCCGCATCATCAAGAAGTACCCCAACCGTCGGCTCTACGACACCGAGATTTCCAGCTACATCACCATCGAAGATGTGCGGCAGCTGATCCTGGATGGCGAGACCTTTGAAGTCCGTGACGCCAAGAGCGGTGAAGACCTGACCCGCTCGGTCCTGTTGCAGATCATCGCCGACAAGGAGCAGGACGGTGAGCCGATGCTGTCCACGCAGCTGTTGAGCCAGTTGATCCGTTTTTACGGCGATTCGTTGCAGGGCTTCATGGGCAACTATCTGGAGCGCAGCATGCAGGTGTTCCTGGACCAGCAGCAGCAATTCCGCCAGCAGATGGGCAACCTGCTCGGGCAGACGCCGTGGGCGATGATGAACCAGCTCACCGAGCGCAACCTAGAGCTGTGGCAGGAATTCCAGCGCAACATGGGAGGCGGTTTCGGCCGCCCTCCGGCCGCCTCCAACAAGCCGGCCGATCCACCGCCAGGCGCCACGGGCAACAAATCGCGCAGCAGCCGCTGACCCGCATCAAAAAGGCCGACGCAAGCGTCGGCCTTTTTGTATCTGATCTGCAGATGATTCAGCGCTTGGCCGGCTTGCACGCCGAACAGATCCGCTCGACCTTGTAGCCGCGCGCGCGCAGCTTCTCGACCACGCCATCACTGCCGAGCAGGTGCAACGCGCCCACCACCACCAGTGTGTCGCCCTGCCCTTGCTGCAACCAGGGCTGCAGCAAGGGCAGCCAAGCATCGTTGCGCTCCACATTGATCCGCCGATACAGCTCCGGATACTGCCGCTTCATCTGCGCGGCCATGTCGCGCCACAACACCCCGTCATCGCCGCGACGCCAGGCATCATGCAGTCGCCGGCTTTGGGCATCCCCCTCATCGGCCTGCTCCAGCGCTTCGCGCAGCAACTGGCGCTGCTCCTCGACGCTCATGCCGTCGAGCATGCTGATCTGCGCGGCGGCGCTCTCCAGTCCATCGGTCGGCTTGCCGGCCTTCGCGGCGCGCTCCATCAGATGCCGGTCCAGGCCTGATTGCGGATCCAGCCCCTGCCGGGCCATCTGCGCGATGCTGATGGTCAGGCCCACAAACCATGGCTTGAGGCCTGCCAGCCGCTCGACGGGCATGTTGTTATCGGCCGCCCAGGCCTGCAGCTGCTGCCAGGTGGCGTCATCAAGATCATCCTTGAGCTGGCGCCCGTCACGTCGCAGCGCCGCCTGCAGCATCTGCGTTGCCAGCTGCGGCGAGCCCATCTCCTCGGGCGAGAGCTCGAACAGCAGCCGTCGGGAAGCGGAAAACGCCGCGTCCACGTCCGCCGACACGGGATAGTCGGTGGGTTTGAGCATGTGGAAGGAACCCAGCAGGTACACCGCGCTGCCTTGCGCGCCACTGACCTTCCACAGCAACGGCACCGGTGGTGCCTGCGCCGCCTTCGCAACCGGCTCGGCCTGCCGGGCGATTGCAGCCAATGGCGCAACCAGCAGCATCGTGGTTGCCAGCAGCAGCCCCGCGCGCGTCATCCATTTCATCCTGCCGTCTCCTGCTTGGGTTTCACATAGGCTTTCTCGCCCGCCTCGACCAGCAGGTCCATGCGATTCTCCGGCGGCGGCAATGGACAGGTCGCAAACGGCGTGAACGCACACGGCGGGTTGTAGGCGCGATTGAAGTCGATTACCACCTGGCTGTCAGCATCCGGCACCTCCAGGTCGATGTAACGGCCGGCGGCATAGCTGCCACGGCCACTGGTGCGGTCGGCGAAAATGATCTGCAGCGGCCGGCCGGGTTCGCCCAGCGCCTCCAGCCGCCAGGTGCGGCCATCACGCTCGAATTCGACCGCGCCGGCGTTGGCCTGCTGCGTGGTTGTCCCGGTGATATCGACGATCGGCAGACTTTTGCCGGCATCGTGCGGCACGAAGCGGGCGGTGATACGCCAGCCCGGATCCTGCGCCCAATAGTCCAGATGGCCAAAGCCCGCACGCGCCGGCGCATCGGCATGTTTGACCCGCAGCGCATAGCGGCTGCCACGATGGATCAGGCTCAACGTGCCTTTGCCGTCATCGAACTGGATCAACGTCGGCTCGGCGGCGTCATCGCTGTGGAAGCGGATGCGGCCTTTCACCGGCACCCCGTCCACCTGCAGGCTTACGCCCGGCTCAGGGGTGAACCACAGCGCCTCGCCTTCGCGGGACACCATGCCCATGCGCGGCGGCCCCACCGCCAGGCGGATGCCGCTGGTGCTGCCACTGCCGATGTAATGCGCCTTGAGCTCCAGCCAGTGCAGGCCGACCAGGCTGGTCCAGCCATCGACCGCCAGCAGCTCGGTCAGGCGCTGCTCCCGCCACAACTGGTTGTCACGCACGAACCCGGCATCGGGCTTCGGCGCGGTGTGCCCGCGGTCCTCGTCCTTGCCGCCGCAACCGGCCAACAGCATCGCGGCGATCAGTGCCGCGCCCCCCCAATGTTTCATCTTCAACGCCCCCGCAGGAACCAGCGATCAATTTCAACCAGAGAAAAGCGCGCCCAGGTCGGACGGCCGTGATTGCATTGCCCGGAACGCTCGGTGATTTCCATATCGCGCAACAGCGCGTTCATTTCCGGCAAGCTCAGCCGCCGGTTGGCGCGTACCGCGCCATGGCAGGCCATCGTCGAGAGCAGCTCGTCGCGGGCACTGGCGATACGCCGGCTCTGGCCGTGCTCGCGCAGATCGGTGAGCACATCGCGCAACAGGCCTTCCGGCTCGGCTCTGGCCAGCAGTGCAGGAATGCTGCGCACATGCAGTGAACCCGGCCCGGAGCGGGTGATCTCGAAGCCGAGTTCGGCCAGCGTGGCCGCTTCGCGCTCGGCGGTATCGGCATCGCGCTCGCCCACCGCCAGGGTGATCGGCACCAGCAACGGCTGCGCGTGCAGGCCGATACCGTCATGGGCGGCTTTCAGGCGTTCGTAGCCGATACGTTCGTGCGCGGCATGCATGTCCACCACGATCAGCCTTCAGCGTTCTCGGCCAGGATGTAGATGCCGTGCAGCTGGGCGATGGCGTAGCCCAACGGCGGCACGCCACTGTCGCCGGCGGTCGGCGGCAAAGCCGGACCAGCCTCGCCGACGGCCG
>NZ_BAZI01000127.1 GCF_001310775.1 Stenotrophomonas pictorum JCM 9942 | reverse complement strand
GCTGCTCCCGTGGCCAGCGCGCCGGCCCCGGCCGCGCCGGTGGTGCCGTTCAACGGCAACATGGATTCGCATTACACCTTTGCCAACTTCGTCGAAGGCCGCAGCAACCAGTTGGGTCTGGCCGCCGCCTTCCAGGCCGCGCAGAAACCCGGCGACCGCGCGCACAACCCGCTGTTGCTGTACGGCGGCACCGGTCTGGGCAAAACCCACCTGATGTTTGCCGCCGGCAATGCGATGCGCCAGGCCAATCCGGCCGCCAAGGTGCTGTATCTGCGCTCGGAACAGTTCTTCAGCGCGATGATCCGGGCGCTGCAGGAAAAGACCATGGACCAGTTCAAGCGCCAGTTCCAGCAGGTGGACGCGCTGCTGATCGACGATATCCAGTTCTTTGCCGGCAAGGACCGCACGCAGGAGGAGTTTTTCCACACCTTCAACGCATTGTTCGACGGCAAGCAGCAGATCATCCTGACCTGCGACCGCTATCCGCGCGAAGTCGAAGGCCTGGAAGCCCGCCTGAAATCGCGGCTGGCGTGGGGCCTGTCGGTGGCGATCGAGCCGCCGGATTTCGAAACCCGTGCCGCGATCGTGCTGGCAAAAGCCCGCGAACGTGGCGCTGACATCCCCGATGATGTCGCGTTCCTGATCGCCAAGAAGATGCGTTCCAACGTCCGCGACCTGGAAGGCGCACTCAATACGCTCACCGCCCGCGCCAATTTCACCGGCCGGGCGATCACCACCGAATTCGCCCAGGAAACCCTGCGCGATCTGCTGCGTGCCCAGCAGCAGGCCATCAGCATTCCCAACATCCAGAAGGTGGTCGGCGACTACTACGGCCTGCAGATGAAAGATCTGCTGTCCAAGCGCCGCACCCGCTCGCTGGCCCGTCCGCGCCAGGTGGCCATGGCGTTGACCAAGGAATTGACCGAGCACAGCCTGCCGGAAATCGGCGATGCCTTTGCCGGCCGCGACCACACCACCGTGCTGCACGCGGTGCGCCAGATCAAGCATCTGATGGAAACCGACGGCAAGCTGCGCGAGGACTGGGACAAACTCATCCGCAAGCTCAGCGAGTGAGTGGCCGAGCGGCTGCGCCGGCCGCGGACTTGCGTGGGTTGATCACCTCATTCACCACCGGTAGCCGCCGTCGTGTCGTTGCTGGAAGTCCGGCAATGATGCCTGCACACCAAGCGGGCGTCATCGCACAAAACGGTGCATCATTCCGGGGTAAGCACGGGAGAATCTGTGGATAAAAAGGCCGGTTATTTCAGGCGCAAATCTATCCACAGGTTCATCCCCCTGCTCGGGGTCAGTAATACAGAGGGTTTCAGGCATTGAAAACCTTTGAATAACAAACACTTAGGTGTGTTTTAAACGAAATCTGGCTCTACCATCACCACCAAGCTTTTGATTTAAACCACATCTTTTAAAGCATAGGGGCACGAAACCACATGCGTTTCACACTGCAGCGCGAAGCCTTTCTCAAGCCGTTGGCCCAGGTCGTCAACGTGGTAGAACGCCGCCAGACTCTGCCGGTTCTGGCCAATTTCCTGGTCCAGGTCCAAGAGGGCCAGTTGTCGTTGACCGGTACCGATCTGGAAGTGGAAATGGTCTCCCGCATCGCCGTTGACGATGCCCAGGACGGCGAAACCACCATTCCGGCGCGAAAGCTGTTCGAAATCATCCGCGCCCTGCCCGATGGCAGCCGTATCACGGTCTCGCAGACCAGTGACAAGATCACCGTGCAGGCCGGGCGCAGCGTTTCACGCTGGCCACCCTGCCGGCCAACGACTTCCCGTCGGTGGATGAAGTGGAAGCCACCGAGCGCGTGGTGGTGCCGGAAGCGGCACTGAAGGAACTGATCGAACGCACCGCGTTCGCGATGGCGCAGCAGGACGTGCGGTATTACCTCAACGGTCTGCTGTTCGACCTGCGCGACAAGACGCTGCGCTGCGTGGCTACTGATGGCCACCGTCTGGCGCTGTGTGAAACCGCGCTGGAAAACAGCAACGGAGCCAAGCGCCAGATCATCGTGCCGCGCAAGGGCGTGACCGAATTGCAGCGTCTGCTGGAAGGCGGCGAGCGCGAAGTCGAGCTGGAAGTCGGCCGCAGCCACGTGCGTGTCAAACGCGACGATGTGACCTTCACTTCCAAGCTGATCGATGGCCGTTTCCCGGACTACGAAGCCGTCATTCCGATCGGCGCCGATCGGGAAGTGAAAGTCGAGCGTGAAACCCTGCGCGCTTCCCTGCAGCGTGCGGCGATCCTGTCCAACGAGAAGTACCGCGGCGTGCGCGTGGAAGTGAGCCCGGGCCAGCTGAAGATCAGCGCGCACAACCCGGAGCAGGAAGAAGCCCAGGAAGAGATTGAAGCCGATACCACGGTCAGTGATCTGGCCATTGGCTTCAACGTCAACTACCTGCTGGATGCGCTGTCGGCGTTGCGCGACGAGCACGTGGTGATCCAGCTGCGCGATTCAAACTCCTCGGCCCTGGTGCGTGAAGCCAGCAGCGAGAAGTCGCGTCACGTGGTGATGCCGCTGCGCCTCTGACCGATGTTCCACGTGGAACACGAAAAAGCCCGGCATCGCCGGGCTTTTTCTTTGCGTTTTTCGTGCTCATTGGTGATCGCTGGATTTCAGGCTGACCACGTCAAGGCAGCCAGCTTCCCAAGGCCTGCAGTTTGCTTGCATCAAGCACAACGCATTCCCCGTGGAACGTGGTGATATCCCTTGTCGTGGAAATTTTTCTGGTCAGTCGTTGTAGCCGACGAGCCGGAGAAACGCCGCGATCGAGTTCCTCTGCTCGCGAGGCGGCACGCGCTTTCCTGTAGCGCGTGCCGTGGGTTGGGACCCGTGAAATCAGGCAGCAAAGACGTTGCGCCCAGGAAAGCAGTTACACGCCTGGTTGCTGCAGGCTGGAGGCGCTTTTCGCTTCTATCAAAGCTTTTAAATTAGAAGATAAATCAAAAGCTTGGTGGTGATGGTAGGGGCAGATTTCATGTAGAACTCTATCAAGTTGCTGTTTTATATGGATTTAATGGCATTGAAACCCCCTGTAGAACCCGGGATCTAGCCTGTGGATAGCTGTGCATAAGTCGCGACAGGGGCAAAAGAGCTGTTTTTATCCACAGGTTGCCCTACTTATACACAAGCCTTGTGCCCCGTTCTGTCCTTGCCCGGATTGGGCTGTGATTTCGTGAAATCTGCACGGATATTCCCGCCACGGCGTTTCAGATTTCAAGGAATTTGGGGGGCTCGCCATTCCGTCCTGCCGGTGACGCGGGCAGAACGCACGGGGGGCAGGGCCAGATGCTTTAAGCTGAGCCTCTGTTCGTTGCGGATGGCGCAGCGGCATCGGGTTTTTCAGCAGAGCGTCAATGCATATCGTCCGTGTGGCCCTGAACCGTGTTCGCCGGTTCGATTCCGTGGAACTGGCCCCCCGCCCCGGCATCAACCTGATCACCGGTGACAATGGCGCCGGAAAAACCAGTCTCCTGGAGGCATTGCACTTGATGGCCTATGGCCGCAGTTTCCGCGGGCGGGTACGTGACGGTCTGGTGCAGAAACAGGCCGAAGGCTGGATGTGTTCGTGCAATGGGAGGAGCGGGGCCCTGCGGGCAGTGCCGGACAGCGGCGTCGTGCCGGGCTAGCCCATAGCGGCCATACCTGGCGAGGCCGTCTGGATGGCGAAGACGTCTCGCAACTGGGAACGCTGTGCGCGGCCCTGGCGGTGGTCACGTTCGAACCGGGTAGCCATGCGTTGATCAGTGGCGGCAGTGAACCGCGCCGGCGCTTCGTGGATTGGGGATTGTTCCACGTGGAACCCGACTTCCTTCCGCTTTGGCGACGCTACACACGGGCGCTGAAGCAACGCAACGCCCTGCTCAAAAGCGGGGCCAGCGCCACGGCACTGGATGCGTGGGATCACGAGCTGGCCGAATCCGGTACTCCGCTGACCTCCCGCCGCCAGCACTACCTGGAACGCTTGCAGGATCGGGCCATCCGGATCGCCGCCGACCTGGCGCCGTCCCTGCAATTGCAGGCGCTGGAGCTGCAACCGGGTTGGCGCCGCCAGGAAATGGCCCTGGCCGACGCACTGCTGCTTGGCCGGGATCGTGACCGGATGGCCGGCTACACCTCGGTCGGGCCGCATCGGGCCGACTGGAGTACCCGATTTTCCCAGATTCCGGGCCGGGACGCGTTGTCCCGCGGGCAGGCCAAGCTGACCGCGCTGGCGTGTCTGTTGGCGCAAGCGAGGATTACGCGGACCAGCGGGGCGAATGGCCGGTGATCGCCCTGGATGATCTGGCATCGGAGCTGGACGGCAGACACCAGCAGCGCGTCCTGGGATGGCTGGCGCAGACCCCGGCGCAGGTGTTCATCACTGCCACCGAACCGCCGGCAGCGCTGGCAGATTCCCCCACCGCGCCGACCCGGTTCCACGTGGAACATGGCGTGGTTCAGCGGCTCGATTGACCGTCCCGGGCGCTCAAGGGCCCGGCTGGTATAATTTGGCGGCAATCCCCTATCTCTCGTACCCGGCCATGATGGCGGGCGTACGACCTGCGGAGCCTACGGCAAGCGCAATGACTGAAAAACAGAACACCCCGGCAAACAACGGCAACTACGACGCCAACAGCATTACCGCCCTGGAGGGCTTGGAGGCTGTCCGTAAGCGTCCTGGTATGTACATCGGTGACGTCCATGACGGCACCGGTCTGCACCATATGGTGTTCGAGGTGGTCGACAACTCCATCGACGAAGCCTTGGCCGGTCACGCCGACCAGGTCTCGGTCACGATCCACGCCGACGGCTCGGTCGCGGTCTCGGACAACGGGCGCGGTATTCCGACCGGCAAGCACGAGCAGATGAGCGCCAAGCTGGGCCGCGAAGTCTCCGCCGCCGAGGTGGTGATGACCGTGCTGCACGCCGGCGGCAAGTTCGATGACAACAGCTACAAGGTCTCCGGTGGTCTGCACGGCGTCGGTGTCAGCGTGGTCAACGCGCTGTCGCAGAAGCTGTTGCTGGACATCTACCAGGGCGGTTTCCACTACCAGCAGGAATACGCCGATGGCGCTCCGTGCGGCCCGCTGCGGCAGCTCGAAGCCAGCAGCAAGCGCGGCACGACCCTGCGTTTCTGGCCCTCGCTCAAGGCGTTTCACGACAACGTCGAATTCCATTACGAAATCCTGGCGCGCCGCCTGCGCGAGCTGTCGTTCCTGAACTCCGGCGTCAAGATCGTTCTGGTCGATGAGCGTGGCGAAGGCCGGCGCGACGACTTCCACTACGAGGGCGGCATCAAGAGCTTCGTGGAGCATCTGGCGCAGCTCAAGACCCCGTTGCACCCCAACGTCATCGCGGTGACCGGTGAGCACAACGGCATCACCGTGGAAGTGGCGCTGCAGTGGACCGATTCCTACCAGGAAACGATGTACTGCTTCACCAACAACATCCCGCAGAAGGATGGCGGTACCCACCTGGCCGGTTTCCGCGGCGCGCTGACCCGGGTGCTGAGCAACTATATCGAGCAGAACGGCATCGCCAAGCAGGCCAAGATCAGCCTGACCGGTGATGACATGCGCGAAGGCATGATCGCGGTGCTCTCGGTGAAGGTGCCAGACCCGAGTTTCTCCAGCCAGACCAAGGAAAAGCTGGTTAGCTCGGATGTGCGACCGGCGGTGGAAAACGCCTTCGGCCAGCGGCTGGAAGCGTTCCTGCAGGAAAACCCGAACGAAGCCAAGGCCATCACCGGCAAGATCGTCGATGCCGCCCGTGCCCGTGAGGCCGCGCGCAAGGCGCGCGATCTGACCCGCCGCAAGGGTGCGCTGGATATCGCCGGCCTGCCCGGCAAGCTGGCGGACTGCCAGGAAAAGGATCCGGCCCTGTCGGAACTGTTCATCGTCGAGGGTGACTCGGCCGGTGGCTCGGCCAAGCAGGGCCGCAACCGCAAGAACCAGGCGGTGCTGCCGCTGCGCGGCAAGATCCTCAACGTGGAACGTGCCCGCTTCGACCGCATGCTGGCCTCCGACCAGGTCGGCACGCTGATCACCGCGCTGGGTACCGGCATCGGCCGCGACGAGTACAACCCGGACAAGCTGCGTTACCACAAGATCATCATCATGACCGACGCCGACGTCGACGGCGCGCATATCCGCACGCTGCTGTTGACGTTCTTCTACCGGCAGATGCCGGAGCTGATCGAGCGCGGTTACGTGTATATCGGCCTGCCGCCGCTGTACAAGATCAAGCAGGGCAAAACCGAGCTGTACCTGAAGGACGACCCGGCACTGGATGCCTATCTGGCCAACAGCGCGGTGGAAAACGCCGCGTTGATTCCGGCCAATGGTGAGCCGCCGATCGAAGGCGTGGCGCTGGAAAGTCTGCTGCTGGCCTACGCGGCGGCGCAGGACGCGATCGACCGCAATGCCCATCGCTACGACCGCAGCCTGCTCGAAGCGCTTGTCGATTTCACGCCGATGGACCTGGAACACCTGCGTACCGCGGGCGAGGACGAAGGCCTGGATGCACTGGCCAAGCACCTGAACCGGGGCAGCCTGGGAACGCCGCGCTACACGCTGGAACTGCAGGAACCCACCGAACAGCGTCCGGCCGCGTTACTGGTCACCCGTCGCCACATGGGCGAGGAGTTGATCCAGGTGCTGCCGCTGGCGGCGTTCGAATCGGGGGAACTGCGCGCCCTGCACAAGGCCTCGCAGTTGCTGCACGGTCTGGTACGGGAAGGCGCACGGATCAGCCGTGGCAACAAATCGGCCGAAGTCAGCGGGTTTGCCCAGGCCCAGGCCTGGTTGCTGGAGGAAGCCAAGAAGGGCCGCCAGATCCAGCGCTTCAAGGGCCTGGGTGAAATGAACCCGGAACAGCTGTGGGACACCACGGTGAATCCGGATACCCGGCGTCTGCTGCAGGTCCGCATCGAAGATGCGGTGGCGGCCGACCAGATCTTCAGCACCCTGATGGGCGATGTGGTGGAACCGCGTCGCGACTTCATCGAGGACAACGCGCTGAAGGTCATGAACCTGGATATCTGACCCACCAGTCCCAAGACGGGCGTTGCATCGCGCAGCGCCCGTTTTTTTTACCGCTCTGCCAAGGATCGCGATGTCCGCCCTGCCCCCGCTTCCGCCCGCTCCCGCCGTTGCACGCTCCGCAGCGGGTATCCGCCAGGCCGGTTCGCCGGTTGCAGGGTTCTTTCTCGATCTGCTGATCGCCGCGGCCACACTGCTGGGCCTGAGTCTGCTGTGCAGTGTGGTCTGGGGAGTGTGGCGCGGGGTGGAGGTCGGCCGGGAGGCCGCCCGCAGCGGG
>NZ_BAZI01000126.1 GCF_001310775.1 Stenotrophomonas pictorum JCM 9942 | reverse complement strand
CTGGTGCCGGCACAACCGCAGCGGGCGGGGGCGGGATGGGCCAGTTTGGTAGCGAGGCTGGCAGCTGGTTCAGTGATCCGTCCCTGTGGAGGACTTCGTAATGGCAGGCTGGCAGGACTTCGGAAAGCTGCTCGGCGGTGGCGTCAACACGACCGACGCGTATCAGCGCGGACAGACCAAGGCGGCGCAACTGGAGCAGCTGATCGCTGACGCCAAGGTCAAGCGCAGCAAGGCGGCCGCACTCGACAATATGGCCGGTGCGCTGGTGAAGCTGGACATGCCGGCTGACCTGGCCACAGTGCTCGCGGCTGGCTACAACCCCGAGCAGCTGTCCGGCTACATGGGCGATGTGCAGGCGCAGCGCTTCCGCGGCGATGCGGCCTCGCGCGCGCTGGCCGGCGATTGGGATGGCGCCAATGCGGCACTGATGGGCGTGGCCAGCGGCCCTCAGCAGCTTGCCAAGGTCGAGGGTCAGAATCTGCTGGATAACGTATTCCTTACCGGCGGCGGCGGGATCACGACCACGGATCAGGGCCTGGCCAGTATCCGTCAGCACGATGCCTCCGCCGCCGCCTCGCGCGCCAGCGCCGCCAACAGCTATGCGAGCGCCGATGCGACCCGCCAGCGCCTTGGGATCGCCCAGGCGCAGTTCGACCTGCAGCGGCGCGGGCAGTGGAATCCGGGCGGGAAGCCGGCCGCCGGTGCGAATGGAGCGGTCGGCGGTGCTGCGGGCGGCGGAATGAATGGCCGGCAGATCGCGGGCACCTCCATCCAGCGTGAAATGGTCCTCAATCAGGTGGCGGCGCAAACAGGCGTGGCGCGCTCTGAAGTGAACCGACTTCTGGAGGAGGGGGATCCTGCGCGCGGCCTGACCGGCCCGCAGGCCGTGGCTGACTTGATGAAGACCAAGGGGGAGCGATTCTTCCAGGGAAGAATTCTCGGCAATATCCCACTGATCTCCGAATGGGCGAATCAAGACTCATCGCCCTATAGCGAGGGCGCTGCGCGCGGCCAAGCCATGATCAACGACCCGACTGGACCCATCACCAATTCCGACGTCGAAGGCGCGCGCGTAACGGTCCCCAACTTCCGGCAGCCGATTGGTGTGCAGTCCAACTTGGTTGAATCGCTTCTGCGGTCATCGATGCCGGCTGCAGGCGATGTGCTCTCTGGAGCCGTGCCGACACCGGGAGCTGCGCCGGTCCAGCGCGCCACCAACCCGACCACGGGCCAGATCCTCGAACTCCGTAACGGCCAATGGGTGCCCGCACAATGACCACGCCGCCGCTTCCTCCGGGCTTCGTCCTCGATCCGCCTGCACGGCCGGCCGGCGGCTTGCCGCCATTGCCCCCGGGCTTCGTGTTGGATTCGAGCAGCAGCGGGCCGATCACTGACATCCCTGCGGTGAACGCCTTGCCGCCCGATTTTTCTGACGTTGCCGGCAACGTGGCCAGCACCGAGGATCAGGTCATGGGCGATGGCTGGAAGCCGGGGTTCCTGCGGGATGTGGCGATGGGTGGTCGCTCCGTGCTGCAGGGGGCCGGCTCGCTGATCGGGGCCTTCGGTGGCGATGCCTGAACTACGCCATCGCCAATCCCATCGAGCGAAGCCTGGGCGTGCAGGAGTCCGGATCGTACCGGGATACCGGTGCCTGGCTGGCTGACAAACTGAACCTGCCGAAGCCGCAGACCTCCACCGAGCGCGTCTACAACGACATCAACGAGGCGTTGACCGGGACCGCGCTCACGCTCGGCGCCGGCGGCCTGATCAATGCCGGCCGATCTGCGGCGGCATCGCCCACGGTGGCCAGCCGTGTTGGCGACTTCCTGACGGCGCAGCCGGCGCTGCAGGCGGTAAGCACTGTCACGGGCTCCGGTGCCGCTGGCGCAACCCGTGAGGCTGGGGGTGGCCAGGGTGCTCAGTTGGCGGCCGCTCTTGCGGGAGGGCTGGCCCCCAGCGCGATTACCGCCGGCGTGCCGATGGCATTGCGTGGCGGGTTTCGTGGCGGCGAGAAGAACCGCCAGAACCTTTCAGCCGCAATCGACGATTTCAGCCAGCTCGGTTCCACTCCTTCCATCGGCCAGGGCACTGGCAGCTGGATGCGTCAGGGCGTGGAGACGTTGCTGGCTGGAGGCCCGACTTCGGGCGGCGTGATGGCTCGATTTGGAAAGCGGCAGGGCGAAGAGATCGGCTCCGGGCTGGAGGGTTTCGCCCGTCGCATGTCCAACGATCCGACCGCCGAGGGGGCTGGCCGCGCTATTGAGCAGGGCGTCGATACGTACACTGACCGCGTACGGAGCATTCGCGGGCAGCTCTACGATCGCGTTGATCAGCATGTTCCGGCTGATGCGCCGGTCGCGCTGGCCAGGACGCAACAGGAGTTGCAGAGACTGACCGCGCCGACGCCCGGTGCATCCAATACGACGGGCGCAATGATCAATCCCGAGCTGAAAACGCTGGCGGATAACATCGCAGCGGACATCGCCGCAGCCCAGGCTGCTGGTGGCACGGGCATTCCCTATCAGGCGGTCAAGGACATCCGCACCAAACTGGGGGAGGATGCGTTCTCGTTCACGCTATCGCCGGACAAGCCCACCGCGCAGCTGCGCAAGGTTTACGCCGCCCTGACGGATGACATGCAGGACCTGGCCAGGCAGGCCGGTCCGAGTGCGGAACGCGCCGTGCGCAAGGCCAACAAGTTCTATGCGGACAGCCGCGAGCGACTGGAGTTGTTGCAGCGCGTGGTGGACAAGAACGGCGGCCCGGAAAAGGTATTCCAGGCAGCAATCGCCGGCACCAAGGAAGGGGCCACGGTGCTTCGTCAGGTTATGGGATCGCTGCCCAAAGAGGCGCAGCGGGACGTGACGGCAGCTGTCATCAAGCGTATGGGGCTGGCCAATCCCAGTGGGCAGGACACCGCGGGCGAAGTGTTCAGTGCGGCCAGCTTTCTGACCAACTGGAACAAGCTCAGCCCGGAAGCGCAGCAGACCTTGTTCCACCGGTATGGGCCAGAGATGAGCGAGAACATCACCAAGATTGCTCAGGTCGCCGAGCGCATCAAGGAAAGCGACGGCATACTGCGTAGCACATCGGGCACGGGGCCGAACGCAGTGGCTGCGGGCTATTGGGGGTCGCTGGGGCTGTCGCTGCTGTCGGGCAATATCCCGGTATTCGCGAAGCTGGCGGCAGCTGGTGCTGGTACGAATGTGATCGCCAGGGTGATGACCAATCCGAGCGCTGTGCGCTGGCTGGCGAGAACGACCGAACTCCCGGTCGGGGCGCTGCCTGCGCAGCTCAACGTGCTGAAACGAATTGCAGCGGAGAGCAAGGACGAGGACGTGGAGGAGTTCGCTGCTGCTTTAGAAGAGGCGGCTCAGGAATGAGCTGAGGTCGAACATCAAGGAGATGAGTAGTAGCGGCAAAGCGACGAGGGCCAATCCACCCAAGCCAAGCAGGGCGTAATGGCGTAGGCGAGTCGGATTTTCCCGCTCCAGGCGATCCAAGTTGGCCTCGGCGCTCATGCGCCTAGTAAGCTCACGGGCTTCAGGAGTCACTTCGTGCTTGTCCCACGGAAAGCGATCTTTGGTGGTGTTCATGGCCTTACCCGCCGATGTTGTTGCACAGCAAAAAGTTGCTCTTCAGTTGGTCAATCATCCTTGACGCGTCTCCGCCGCCACTCAGAACTTCCTGCAGGTCGTCCCGGGTTGCGTGCGATACGGTCAGCAAGGACGTGCACTCGCATACTTCGGTGACGCCCCCGCTATTTGACCTCACGAAGCTGTTGGCAAGCGGCGCGTTTGTCAGCAGCATCAGCTTGCACGCCTTCACCCCGTTGTCGAATAGCCTCAACGGGCCCTCCACATCGGCAGTCGTCGCTGGCCCTTGCCTGCTACTGAAGAATGGGGTGCTGGTGTTCTGTGCTGCCACCTGGGCAGTCGACACCAAGAGTGCCAATCCGAATCCGATCCCGCGGCAATCCATGACTACTCTCATCCCCACATACCGCCGCGCCCAGTACCCGAACTTGCCCCGGACGTACTGACCGACAGTGGTGGGGACGATCTCGGCGTCTTGGATGTCCTGGCCATTGGTGGCCTTCCAGTCGGGCATGACAGGTTCCTTCTCTCAGCTGCAAATTCCAGAGGCCGACGATACAGCGTCTTCGTAGTCGTCGGCTGCAGACCTGACGTCACGTGCCTGCCGGGCGCAGTCGTCGCCCAGATCGCCCCAAGATGCGCACTTCGCCAAGTTGTTTGCGGCATCCGCAAGTTGGCGGGCCTTGTCTGCAGCTTCTTGGCATTCGGCGGGGGCGGACAGCCGCTGTGACGAAGCCAAGGCGAAAACTGGTGTCGGCAGATAGGCAGGCAGCCCCGCCCATGCTGCGGAGATTGCACCCACCATTGAGCCGGAGGCAGGGTGTTCTGTATCTCCTTAACTCGGCCTTCGATCAGTGCGAACTTCCTGTCGAATTGCTGATCGGAGGCGCGGAGCCTCTGGCCGAGCTCCTGGACTGCAATCAGTGCTGATTCCCTTTCAGCCATTGCAGCAGATGCTCTGATTGCAGCATTTGATCCTTCGGGCGTAATACCTGCGGGGTTCAAGTAGTTGGATTGCGGGCTGCCGTAGTTACGCCAACTGGATGACGGTAGTGACGTGGCCGGAGCTGGCGCAGCGGCCGGTGCGACATAGGCCGGAGCGGTGTAGGCACTTGAGCGACCAAGGCGCCCAATACCGTATGGATCGACGGTTCCCAGCTTGCCGGTATAGGGGTTGTAGTTCCCGCGGGTCGAATAGTTGTCCGACCTGCTCGAATTTGGAGCGGAGCGATAGTGTGGCGCCACGTAGGTGCCATCTTTCCGGGTGTACCCCCTGACTCGCACTCCGCGAGCTTCGGCGAGTGAGACGAACAACATGGCGCAAAGCGCCAACAGCACCGCAATGGCTTTCATCCGAGTAGCCCCCTATCCCTGATGGCGGCAGGATAACAGGGCTTCGGATGCGGCGGCGGGGAGGGGAGAATCTGCCAACTTCCTGTTTTTGCGAAGATCTTCGGGCAGCCCTAAGGACCAGCCGAGGGCATCTTAGAGTTCAGGCGGGAACTTGCTCTTGTGGGAGCGATGGTCGACCATAAGGAACCACGGCATTGTCATGGTCCTCGCCTTGGCTTGTCGGGCACCTACGACATGGTGAAGTCCCTCCAGTATTGAACTGGATTCCTTGCAGACAGGATGTTCAAGCGAGGCCTTTATGTTTGTTGAGTCCACGCCCCAACTCGCTATGAGTTCCGTTTTCGATCAGTCGTTGTTTGCTGCGCCACCCATAGAGCTCCGTCGCGAGATGGCGGCGTATGAATCGCTGTGGCTGCAGCAGGGGGCTTGGTTCAAGGGCGTCGCACAGCTATTTGCCGACAATCCCAACCGCGTGCCCTCTGAGCTGGTGCCTGCGGCGACGGTTCGAGACACTTGGAAGAGATTGCTTGAAGAGGTAGGGCAGGAGCGCCTGAAGTCGGTCGGCGTTCGCGTCCATGGCGCCGGTGAGTACCCCGCAAAGTTGCGAGAGGCAGATCACCCGATAGAGCTTCTCTACTATCGCGGTAATTGGGAGTTGGTCGATACGCGTGGCGTGGCCGTCGTAGGCACTCGCAATCCAACTCCGGAGGGCGCCGCAAATGCCACGCGTATTGCTCATGCGCTGGTAAGGCGCGGGTTCACAGTTGTGTCGGGTCTCGCGCGAGGTATTGACTCGGCCGCGCATCGCGGGGCACTGGAGGCTGGTGGTAGAACCATTGCAGTCATCGGTACTCCGCTGTTCGATTACTACCCGCGTGAGAATGCTGATCTGCAGGAGAAATTGGCAAAGGAACACCTGGTCATTTCCCAGGTTCCGTTCTTGCGCTACAAGCAGCAGCACTACAAAGCCAATAGCTTGTTCTTCCCCGCGAGAAACGTAACGATGTCAGCCCTCACAGAGGCGACTGTCATTGTTGAGGCGGGGAACACTTCGGGCACACTGGTGCAGGCACGGGCAGCGCTTGCACAAGGGCGGAAGCTTTTTATCCTCGATAGCTGCTTCAGGAATCCGAGTCTCAGCTGGCCTCGAAAGTATGAGGAGCAGGGTGCGATTCGGGTCAGGAATATCACCGAGATCATGGAAGCTCTGGGTAAGCATGCGCCTACAGAAGATTGAACCGCGTCACTATGCCTGGCTCGACCCGAACGACCAATGTCTGTATTACGGCGACTACACCAGTGGCGGCGGATTCGAAGCTAGTGATACGAATCGGCAGATTTTGAATCTGAAGAAGAAGCCCACGGCAAAGCAGGGTGAGCTGTACTACAAAGAAAAGGCAGTGACGTATTGGGGGGCTACCCTCCGAAAGTTATTGACGCTTGAAAATACCCAGGCAGGGTACACATTTGTTCCGATGCCGGGCTCCAAGCCGCTCGGGCACCCTGAGTACGATGATCGAATGCATAGGGTCTTACAGCACATGCGCGCGGGAATTCAGGGCGTTGATGTCAGGCCATTGCTTAAGCAGGTAAAAGATCGGGCCGCGCAGCACGAGGGAGCCGGTCGAATGAGTCCTACCGATCTGTGCAAGACACTCGCGGTGGATCACTCGCTGATCCCACCGCCAGTGGCGTCCACTATCGTGGTTGTCGATGACGTGATCACGATGGGGGCCTCCTTCGCTGCTGCGAAGAGCATGTTGATGCCCCTTCCGAATGTCACAAGGGTTGTGGGCGTTTTTCTCGCAAAAACGATTTGGCAAACCCCGGATTTCGATGACGACTTCTAGCGCGATTTCCACTGCCATTGGCACGGCGTAGACAAACCCCGCCAATCGGTGGGGTTTGTCGTTTAGGGCTTGGGCTTCTTGGCCTTCCGCTTCTTCTCGGCGGCAGGTTTCGGTGGCACCATGCCCCGCCTCGAAAAGGAAATGTAGGGATGGGAAAAGAGCTTAGAAAAGTCAGGGCGTTTGAAGCTGTCGTCAGCGATATCAATGGCAGCGAGCCACCTGTCATCGTAGTGGATGACTCAGGCGATAAAGCAAGAAACCAGATTTCTGCAGATAGGGCCGTTGTTGACTCTAGAAGTCTTGGGTGGTCAACGGTCGAACTGTATGGGTCAGAGCCGGATTTCCTGGTCAAGACTCCTGATGGTCGGGAGGTGGTGATAAGTGATGAACACCCGTCCTACAACTACATGGCGAGAACGTTTGATCCGCTCTTGAGGCAGATTGACGAAGTGCGGCGTAAAGAAACTGAGGATTGATTACTGATTGTGGGTAGCCACCACAGTAAGAAAACCAAGCCCCGCTCCGGCGGGGTTTTTCTTTGCCCGTTGAACCCCCTCCCTGCCAGCTCAGCATGTCCCAAACCAACCGGGACAGGGCATGGTAA